>CAZDYZ010000366.1:0-1999 GCA_964509525.1 uncultured Acidobacteriaceae bacterium | reverse complement strand
GCTAAGGATTTTGACCGGCCTCTCCCTGCTCGCGTTGGGGACTTAAGCCGATGCGCCCTTCAGCGGTTGGGCGTTGGGCATTGGTCCGGGCATGGTGTGGGGCATCGCCTGCACGCTAAACAGCCTCGACCCGCTAAATCCGCCGTCGCGGTTCTGCGGCCAAGTCATTCCGTTTCGCGCGACGAAGTCCTTCCACTTCTGCTCGTCACTGTCGAGGCTCACGCTCAGCAGGACCAGCGGCTACCCTTGAAAGTGACCGGCGATCTTCCGGATATGCGGCATGGCCTCTCCCGGCAAGGCGTGCACCACGTTGCCCCATGTTGTTCGTGGTATTCCTTCGGCCCGACGAGCCGGAGGACGAGTTCTGAGACTGAACCCCAGAGCGGCTCCTGAACATCCAATCTCATTTTGGCCGAGCGGTGACGATTACCAGACTTCAACTGCCGGAGACTGGAACTGTAATCCGTAGATGTAATCTGCCCGGTTTCGCACGACCGCCGTGAATCTTAACGGCGGGTCTGAGTCAGGCATAATGACTTCAATCTCTACTCGGTCGCCTATTTCAAGTTCGACTCCCGCACAAACCGCCAATCCGCCCTCGTTCAATTGTGTCGCACGACCGTCCACGATTCGGACGCACTCGGATGTTCTGACCAATATCCGAACCGGCAAGTTCGTGTTCAGGCGTTGCCAGTGGCGTTGATGTTGGCTGAAGTCCACCCGCCCGTCTGCCATGCTTCAGGTTAGTGACAAGAGTGAGAAGGCCACAACATTACGCAGGTAAGTTGTGCTTACCATCGTCACCACGGGAGAAAAAGCACTACCTGAGCGAAGCGCACGGGAGTTGCTCTGGAGCGACGACTAAAAGGCCATAGCTACTATGCTACTGGTTGTCGCTGGGTGCTTCCTCGGCTGCAGACAGGAGCCGATTCTGCGGAGCGCTACTGACGGAGCATCCGGCGGCAATATCTTCGGCGAGCGGTCATCTGGGGGGAGCGGGAAAGCCGAGTCTCATAGAAGATACACCAGGGTGGGATTCTCTACCCCGAACCGGTTCGGGAGTTCCGGAAAGCCTTTCATTGCGATCGTGCTGCGCGGAGCACAACGGCAATCAGAGCCGGGCGCCACGAACATTGGGAATGCACCGAAACACGCTCAGCCGCACGATTTCCGCCTTGGACCTGAATGTCCGCGCGCTGCTCCCCGGAGGTCGCCGGCCACCGAAAAGAGAGCCATCTCTCCCCGCAGTCGAGAAGATTTCCCATTGAATCGAAGTTCTCGGCTTCTGTCCCTCGCCTGCGTTGTGCTCCACCCAGCGGGCCAGATCCTTCCAGCCAGGCTGCGTAATTTCGCATGAGTTGTGATGTATCTCACAGCAGCTGCCCCGCCAGATGCGGATAATTTGCCATTCTTTGACGGGATTGCGCTCCCGCTATCCAGAGAGGAAACAAACTATGGCGAGCAGAGGATGGGCGTCAACGGTAGCACCGGAAACGTTGCGATGGTGGCAAGAGGTGACACGCGACCAATGGAAGACGCTGATCGCAACCTGGGCGGGCTGGTGCCTAGACATCTTCGATTACTTCTTGTTGGTGTTGGTGCTGAGCGAAATCAGCAAGACCTTTGGTGTCAGCCTGGTCGCGATGGGCACGGTCATAACCGGGACACTAATCTGCCGCCTCGTCGGGGGCGTAATCTTTGGCACTTTGGGCGACCGCGTGGGTCGGAAGCTGCCGCTGATGATCTCGATTTTGACCTACTCCATCTTTTCGGCAATGAGTGGTCTGGCCCCGACATTCAAATGGTTCTTCGTCTTCCGACTGCTGTTTGGCCTTGGCATGGGCGGGGAGTGGGCGGCTGGCACGCCGCTAGCGATGGAGAGTTGGCCCCAGCGCTCGCGGGGCATCGCTTCGGGCATTCTGCAAGGTGGCTATCCCTGCGGCTACTTCTTGGCAACCGTTGCGTACTTCTTCGTGTTCCCCATCTGGGGATGGCGCGC
>CAZDYZ010000365.1:0-9031 GCA_964509525.1 uncultured Acidobacteriaceae bacterium | reverse complement strand
GCCCGCATCGCCTCCATCTTGGAATCGAGGTCATCGAGATAATGCAGCATGAGCGCTTCAGGGAACATCGGCAGCTTCGGCGAACCGAATTCGTACTGTCCGTGATGGCTGATGAGCATGTGCTCGATGAGAATCTTTAGCTCATCCGGAAAGCCCGGCAGGCGGGCAATCCTCTGATGCAGCATCTCCAGCTCGATGATCATGTGTCCCAATAACTGACCCTTAGTCGTATATGCGATCGATCGCTGGTAACCGAGTTCGTGCACTTTCCCGAGGTCGTGCAGGAAGGCGCCAGTCAGCAACAGATCACGGTTCACTTGTGGATAGTTGCGGGCTGCAAGATCGCACACAGTAAACAGCGATACGACGTGATCAAGCAGGCCGCCGACAAAAGCATGATGCAGCGTCTTGGCCGCGGGCGCGTTCTTGTAGGCGGTTGCGATTGCCTCGTCGGACATGAACTCCTTGATCAGCGATTTCAGCCAGGGGTTCTCAATGCTGTCCACAAAATCGCTCAACCTGCCCCACAGCTGCTCGATGTCTTTGCTGGTCTTAGGGATGTAGTCGGAGTAGTCAATCTCCTGTTCTTCCAGCCTGCGGATCTTGTGTATGGTGAGCTGCCAGCGACCGTTGTACTTGTGGACGACCCCCTTGACCTTGACAAAGTCGTCCTGCTCGAAGGCGGAAATGGCATCGGCTACGTTTTCCCACATGTTGGCCTGCAATTGGCCGCTACGGTCAGCGAGCGTGACTGAGAGGTAAACATCACCGCTCTTCTTCGACTTTACCTGTTTGGACGCCACGACGAAAAGCGAGGTGATCGTCTGGTTCTCTACTCGGGCGCAATCGCAAATGTAGAACTCTTTCATAATGGTTGGTGAGGCATTGCACGACTCACAACGTAGCCGCGGGTTCATGGTATCGCACTTGCCTGCGGATTGTGCCCTCAATACTTCTACGAGCACTTTTCGGCGTTCTGTGAGAACTACCGGGAAGTAACCTTCCGCTTAGCTTGCACTCACGTCGAATTCGATGAAGCCAAACTAGAGAAACCTGAGGCACGACAAATCATGATGGTCGGACATTCCAAGTTAGGTTGTTTTGTTCTCATTTTCTCAGCCCCATCTACCAAGCTCGCGGGTGTGTCTTTCTCTTGCATGCACGTCGCGATTGTAGACGGGTTAAGCATAGCCTGCCGCTCGCTGGGGCGGTTGTGGCAAAACAAGACTCCGCTACGAAAGCTCTAAGTCATAGAAAGCCGGCTAACTCGCATTGTCCAGCACTTACATCGGCCCGAATGATCGGCTAGTCGACCCCGTGGCGTACCGCGGTTGTAGCGGTTCGGCTGGCGGCAATGTCCTCGAAGGCCACGTTGCAGCTCATTGTCTTTCAGCGAGGTCGGATAAGGCGTTGTCGTCTGAGGGAGGATCAGTGGATTGCCATTTGAGAGAGCTTCTGTACCACAGCTTCGGCTGATGCGGACGGCACCTGAGAGGATATTGACACTAGCCGGGCAATCTTGGTAGCCCTACGGCGCGGTCAGTACGGTCTGATATGGATCCAGAACCAGCTCCTTCACATCGGCAGGGGCGGGCAGGTTGAAGCGTGTTTCGTCACCTTCAGCGAAAACCCGGCCGAGATAGATCTTGCGGTCTTCGACCACTCCGTATACGGGAACACTCGTGACCAGATCCGCCGGCGCAGAGCTCTGCCGGATGGTTCCGCTCACGCTGACGGTCCCTGCCGTGCGCGAAAACTTTACACTGCCAAGCTCCAGCTTCGGGAACGAGGTACCATTCACCCAGCCATCAAAGAACCAATCCAGCGACTTGCGGTTCTCGAACCATAGCGAACGTGGTAGCACCTCTTCGACAGCCTGCTCGAAATCAGTATTCGTGATCTCCTTTCCCTGGTAGCGCTCGACCAGATTACGTAGCAACGCAAGGAACGCGCTGTCGTCGCCATTGGGGTTCTCGTTGGAGCGCGATGCATCGCGCAGCATTTCGCGCAGCATGTGTATGAGCCATGTCCCGCGCCCATAGGTGATGATCTCGTAGCCGGTGGGGAACATCGACGATGACAGCCGAGCGCCCAGTGTCACCGGCCCAGCCACGACCTGGCGACGACCGTCCTTGGATTCCCTGCCCAGTATCTGACGGTAACCTTGCAGCAGAAGTTGCACATCGGCCGGGCGACTACGCTCCAACAGTAGAAGGGCACAATAGTTCGCCAATGCCTCCAGCAGCCACTGCTCGTGATAGCTGGCCCACGATACCTCATCTCCGTACCACTGGTGCGTCAGCTCGTGAGGCATCATTACTTCGCTGTAAATGACTCGGTCCAGGGGCGTGATTTTGATCGCCTCAAGCTGTTCGAGCGAGAGATACGCGTAAGTGGAAAGGAAGATCAGACCCGGCCATCCCTGACTTGTCGCACTTGGGTTTTCAGTTAAAGACAAGGCGCTAAACGGGTACGGTCCGAGAATTTGCGAAAGCTGGATGAGCGTTTCTGCAGCGTGGTTAGCCAATAACTCGCCTGTACTCGCTGGATTCGGAAGCGGCGGAGGATCGGGCACCGCCTCAAGGGTTCCCGGCGCATGGGGCAATTGCAACTTACCGGCCCTCTCCCCCGCAGTCGGCACTGCGCGCCGGTATTCGGTGCCACGCGCAGCAAAGGCGTCCACCGCGATTTCCCCGGCTTTGGCGCTACTGCGCACGTACTCGCCGAGGTTGAAGCCGGCGATAGGAATTGGTTTCTCGCTGATCCAATGTCCGACAAAGCCATTGCCGTCCCTCTCCAGCGATATACGTTTTCCGGTCGCGATCAGTGACCAGGGCCGCGGAAAACGGAAGGTGAGATCGTAGTTCGCCATGGCAATACCGCGGTTGGGATACCACGTGCCACGCGCACCCACATAAAGCAGCCCGCCTCCTGCATCGTCAATGACAGAGCCCCCATAGCGGAAGCGCAGTCGAAAATGCGCGCCTGGCTGTAATGGTGCAGGGAAGACGACCGCCATAGTGTCGTTGCCCCTGCGCGACATCTCGCTGCCTTCGACAGCTTCGTTCTGAATGAACTCCAGGGGTTGGTCCCCATATTCCACCTGCTTCAGCTGCAAGTAGCGTGACAGCTCAAACAGGACGATCCGCACTCCGCCCTGATGCACCTCTACGTCGAGCGTCGCGTCTGCCACCAATTCACGAGGAGGATCCATGCTTGCCGTGATGGTGTACTTGCTGATGGACATCACGTCCGGCGTCCACAACTGGCCGCTGGGTCCTCCAAAGCGGCTGTCGGACAGCGCTGTTTTGCGCAGCGACCGCATGGGAAAACTCATCCAAAGGTCATAATAAACGTCATTCTCCCGCGGGACTGAAACCTTCCCGACCATTACCTGCTCTGCACTGCGAGTGTCGAAATAAACATCAAAGACTCCGTAATGTTCACCGGCGAGAAAAACGTGCAGCAGGCGATCGGGTACCGGCGGAGCTTCATTTGCGGGTCCTATCGCAGGAGGGCTGGTGAAAGAGATACAAAGCCGCATGGCATCCGTCTGGGCCAGCGACCGTGCTTTCCCCTCGTTGCGTGTAGCGAAGTCCACGGCATTCTCTGCCGGTCGCAAGTACGCCTCCAGCTCCTTGGCGGTGTTGTCATTGAAACGCAGGTAGGCGGTTGCAAATTTCTCTTCCAGCACGCCGGCGCCGGTAAAAAGTCCGAGAGAGGCGCGTTCCATGCGGTCCGGTGGGCGTACCAACACTTCGCCGTCGCCTTCGAAGTAGGCGCCAGTCACTTTGCCATCGACCGCTTGCGTGAACGCAATTGTCCCGTCGTTGAGCCAGACGTGAACATCTTCGCGATCGATTGCGGCTTCGCGAATCGTAAACACGCGCTGCGGATCAAGTCCCACGCTCCGCAAGGCGCGATACAACGGTAGTACTGGCCCCGAGGTGAGCGGGATCGACTGCGTTTGGGCTACTACAGTCAACCAGGGGAGCAGCAATAGGGCGCGGGAGATCCAGCGAGTAGCCGTGATGGGTCGCAGTCTCATGGGCTGAATTAAGGATGCTACGGGGAGAGGCCACTTGTCATCTTCGACACTCCGCTGTATAGTGCCGCATCGACCACCGCCCGGTCTCCGCTCGCTCCGATCCAGGAAGCTATTTCTTTAGTTCAGGGGTGCTTGATGGCTCTCAGCTTCGCCAAAGATATCCGCCCGTTGTTTCGTGATACTCCCGACATCGATACGATGAAAGAGTTCGGTATGGATCTCTCGGCTTATGACGATGTAAGAACTCATGCCGGAGCGATTCACGCGCGTCTGGAGGACGGCAGCATGCCCTGCGACGAAGCCTGGCCCCCTGCCCAGATCGCCAAGTTCAAGCAGTGGATGGATGAAGGGATGGCCCCCTGACCGGGGGAAGGCGTCGACAACTGCCCCGAGGATGCCTAGAGTGTCAGTGGCCAAACAGCCCATCTGACCAGGAAACGCTTACGCGAAACCAACCACCGGGTGTGGAATGTAGGGCTCCTCCAGGGCAGTGATTTCGTCGGCGCTCAATTGCAGCGACGCTGCGGCGATAGCGTCGTCAAGGTGCTGTTGTTTGGACGCCCCCACGATCGGCGCTGCGACAGCTGGCTTGTGCAGCAGCCAGGCGAGCGCGACCTGGGCCCGCGAGACGCCACGCTTGTGTGCTATCTCTCCGGTCCGGTCTATCACGCGGCGGTCTGAGTCAGGCGCAGCCAGGTACAGAGTTTTTCCATACTCGTCAGTTTCCAGGCGCCTCGTGCTTTCGTCCCAAGCACGGGCCAAGCGACCGCGTGCCAATGGGCTCCAGGGCAGTATGGCAATTTTTTCTGCCTCACACAGCGGCAACATCTCGCGCTCCTCCTCGCGATACAGCAGGTTGTAGTGATCTTGCATGGTGACAAACCGCGTCCAGCCGTGCAGGTCAGCTACGTGGAGCGCCTTGCAGAACTGCCACGCGTACATGGAAGACGCACCGAGGTAGCGAGCCTTGCCAGCCTTGACGACGTCGTGCAACGCCTCCATCGTTACCTCGATAGGCGTATGGTAGTCCCAACGATGGATCTGGTACAGGTCGACGTAGTCCATGCCCAGGCGCCGCAGGCTGGCGTCGATGTTCGACATGATTGCCTTGCGCGAGAGGCCGCGCGCGTTACGACCCTTGCGTAGCGGGAAATACACCTTAGTGGCAATGACAACTTCGTCGCGATTGGCAAAATCGCGAATGGCACGGCCGAGGACCTCCTCGCTGTTGCCATCGGAATACGTGTTGGCTGTGTCGAAGAAGTTAATACCCAACTCGAGCGCCCTGCAGAGGAGGGGTCGCGCCTGTTCCTCAGGCAGCGTCCAGGTGTGTGCGCCGCGGTTGGGCTCCCCATAGGTCATGCATCCCAGGCAGAGGCGCGACACCTCCATTCCCGTTCGACCAAGGTTTGTGTAATTAATCATTCTCTTTCCCTAAAAAGCGAGAAGTTGGAAGGTCGCAGTTGCACCCAAGATGCCGCCGAAAACGAAGAAACGTTAGCGCCTGAGCAGTATGGTAGTCCTGAAGCGGAGCTGGCCGCCGCCAGGACTAAAGTGGCGGTTCAAACCCAGTTCTCGATGACGCCTGGGCAAGCGCAGGCCGCTTCTGGCCGTTTGTTCGCGGCGTTCCAGCACCCTGCGATTCTTGCAACCTCCGGTTCGGGAGTGTAGATCTCGAGGATCGGTGGGTAATGAAGACGGCGAGCACCGGGCGATTCCAGGTTTTTTGGCCTTAGCCCCTCGGTTGCGTACGCCTCGCTTCGATCCCGTCCAATACGTGCCAAAGCAAACGGGCTGCATTTTCAGCAGCGGCTAACGCACTTTCAGCCTGTTCAGGATGAGCCGCGATCTCCGTCCTGAGCAGCTCATGCCACACCTGCGAATGCTTCACGTCCGCGACCTGGTGCAATCGGAAATAACCGTACGTCTTTGCGTCGGCGGCGTAACGCGCGGCGAGACCGTCAGCCTTTGCCTTCGCCACGCGCGGAACCTGCGATTCGTAGGCGTAAAACGCCGCCAGCGCCTCGGCCGTCGAGCCTTCGCGCGCCACGCGCCGAAATTCGCTGACGAGTTCGCGCACCTCCGGCAGCGGCTGATGCGCCCGAACCTGGTCACGATCGGCGCCCATGCCTTCAGCGAAGTCGAGCCATAATTCGCTGTGGGGACGATCTTCGATCTCTTCGTCGCACAGGTTACGCAACACCGAGCGCCGCAGGTCGCCGTCATCGAGTCGCGAGTGCAACGTGCTCAGGTAACAGGGAAATGAGGCTACGTGCGGGTAGTAGTCGCTGGCATATTCGCGCAGATCATCGCGCGTAAGCTGCCCGGCCGTCCACGCACTGTAATAGGGATGGCGCAACACATCGTAGCGAGCGATGCGCCCCTCGAGGGCTGACAGGAAAGTTTGCAACTCCATAATCCACTCCACGCAGGAACTTGGCCCGGGTAAGTATACGAGAATACTAGATTTTGTCACTAGCTGGCAGGACAGGTCCCGGGTCGCTTCTGGGCGTTCTTGTGGATTCCAATCGTCACGAACTCGCGATCGCTGACCATCCTCCGTACCTTGGTTGGAGTGCATGGCGTAGCCGGCCTGTGATGCCGTTTCTTGAGCGTGAGGCGCTTGCACCGCTCTGAACCTCTGTGCGAGGCCTCCGCTTTCTTCTCTCCCTTGCCCAATCCGAAGCGTGATACCGTCAGGCTAGATGGTCTCTGGCGGCCGGGTTAGCGCAGACTGTGGCCTCTCGGGAAGTAGTGATTACGCCCGTTTTCTTGGGTCGGGGACACTCACGCAGTACGTCCCCCCAATTGCCGCGGGCGGATAACGATCCCCTGTTTATTGATCCGCCTGCATCAAATAGAAGCCCGCGCTTGTGATTGGCGTCGCGACAAAGATAATCGCGGTCATCAATGGGGAGGAGGCCTGAGTGTCCAGCTATGCTCCGTCGCCTCCGAAACCAGGCAGCTTATAAACAATCCGCTCTCAGTTAGAACGCTCCTCCTCCTCCGCCTCCGAAGCCGCCGCTCCATCCCGAACCGGTGCTACTGGCACGTGGAGCTGCCACGAACGCCTGGTGCGCGTCCATCGCCATTGCGTGCATTGAGCCTGCGAAGAACACGGGGTTGAACATCGTATAAGGCGTAGGTCCAACGTACCAGTTAGGCGGATTCTGAATGATTCCCTGGAAAGCCTTCGCCCACCGGTTCTCGATACCCAGGGCCATCGCGTACGGCAGGAACTTCTCAAAGGTGTCCGGCGGCATACGTTTGAGACGATCAGCATCCACTCGGTTGACGAACTCCTGGAAACCAAGGATCTCGATCTTGGCGCGCACACCTTTCAGCGACTTTGCGGGCATGATCCGTGCAAAAAGAAAGATAATTAGCACTGCGATGATCGCCGACGCGATCAGCAAAGCGGGAGATTCCAGCAGCGATGCAACACGCAGCACTTGCGCAAGGATAAAAGGCGCAGCCGTGAATAGCACCCCTGCCAGCACGTATGCATGTGCCGACTCGGGATCGACCGAGTACATCCCTTTGCCCTTGAGCTCCGCGACGATGTCGTTCTTCATGGTCGGGATGGCGACATAGAACTGATTCTTCAGGTCGGAGAGGTGCACATCGGTAGCACCACTACCGAACATATGGTTCAGCATTACCCGCTCGTGTGGCTCCAACAAACCAAACTCGCTTGGTGGCCGGAGGAGATGGAACAGGTAATCGCGATGTGAGAAAAGCAGGATCTTCGATTCCTTTTCCTCAATCTTCAGGTAGCCCTTCACCGCGAGGTCCACCAGAGTTGAGGTGATGTCGCGGGGATGCACGACGTCGTCGATGAGTGTGCCGACCTCAGCCGGAGTCATCCCCTTCGGAGGCTCGTACATTGGTGCGACGGAGATGCCCGGCTTTGGATCCCGCCCCTTCGTCCACCAGAAAAAGAACATCACGACGAACGCCCACAGCGGCAGCAGCACGATGAGGTTGCTGCGCAAGAACCAGATGGCCTGCGTCAGCTGGCTGGGCTGCGTCAGTACCCCTTTGCTGATATAGACATCGGCGGTTAGCCCCTCGCGCATGGACAGCGGGGTGTTGGCTTCTACAAAAACAGCGCTGCCAATCAATCGTACGGTGGCGTCTCTTTCCCGCGAACCGTACAGGCCGGTGAAAGCCTGTACCCGCAGCTCGCCGCCGGCGTTCGGCGGGAAGATGATGCTGGCCGATGCACTGTCGATTGGTACCCTCCAGTCGTTGCCCGTGATGTTCCAGTAGAGCTCGTCGTGATCCTCAAACCAGCGTATTGCATTGGTTACCGTGTAATCGATCTGCACGGTGCGTATTGCATTCACCGCATCGGGAATGTAGATCTTTAGATGACGATTGCCATTCTGTCTGCTTGAGTCGTACTTCAGTTTGTTGCCATTGCCGTCGGTAACGTCAGTAAGTCTCAGGAACAGTGAATAGTTGGAACCATGCGGCCCGGGATACTCAACAGGAATATCGCGGTAGATGCCGTGAAACACGCCCGTAAAAGCCACGTCCAGACGCTCGGTGACGGTCGCGATTCCGTCCTGCGCAATTGACACCTGGGTGGTAAAACGCGCGATGTGCCAGTCGCGGGCCGAGGCAGGGGCGACGAGCGCAAGACAAACCAGCGCGATAAGAATTGTGCTCATTGTCCCTGGCTCGTTGCGCTCCCTGGCCCCCGCACCAGGTTGCCGAGTCGAGCTCTGTGTCCGGTCAGGACGACTGTAAGCACGGTTGGTGATGTCCCACTCCGGCTTGCCGAGGCGAACCGAGCAGGCTAATAGACGACGCATCTTAGAACTTCACCGCGACCGGTTCCCGCTGCGTCGGCTCGGTGATATCGAAGAACTGCCGTTGCTGGATGTGAAACATTCCGGCGACAATATTCGTTGGAAATGTCTGGATCTTGGTGTTGAGATCCCGCACTACGGCGTTGTAATAACGGCGCGCGTTCTG
>CAZDYZ010000364.1:0-5928 GCA_964509525.1 uncultured Acidobacteriaceae bacterium | reverse complement strand
GCCTAAAACCAGCAGCAGCCGGGAAGCACTGGAGCGCCCTGGTGCTGTATGTTTTCCACGGGTCTGGTCGAGCCCGCGTGCATCAAGAGACAACCAGGGCCGTCCAAACCGAGATGTGCCAGGCAAGCTTCAGGAACCGTTGGTGGCGAGTCCTTTGGGCGAGGAACGCAATCGGCCAGGTAAAACTGCTATTGGCGTTTCGACAACCTGCAGGAGGACGCAAGGCCCTTTCATGATGAGCCCGACGGCGAGTGCCCTCGGGCACAAAGCGCAAAGCAAACACTAAGAAGAGACCAAGAAACACAAATCCTGAGGCCGAAGCAATACCGTTCTGCAAATGGAAGGCGCCGACGGCATTAAACTGCCAACGATGGCGCCCCTCCGTGCTCGAAGCCGTTCTTGCCAATACGGCAATCTTTGCTGATAACGCCGATTTTTCCTTCACCCCAGAAGAACTGCATGCAATACCGTAAGTGAAACGAGGTCACCGTTCACCGTGTCCTCAAGCAACCACCAAGATGCTGTAACCGGTCGCGTCAGATTTGGTAGGCGCTTATCCAATAAGTTCGTTTGTCAGGCTCGATCCCTACAACGGGATCAGGCGGGCTATGTATACCCTTAGCGGGGACCGCGCTCCGTTGTGCATACAGCCTACTTGGAACCCCTGTTTGCACTCCCTTAGTAGAATTAACCTTCAACCCATGCTCGAAAATATCAACCTCAAGAAGAAGCTCACCCGCGAAGAGTACAAGCGCATAGTGCCGGGACTGCAGGTGCGACTCTACGACCTGGAGAAAGCCTGTTGGGATAACGGCGTGCCGACCGTGATCGTGTTCGAGGGTTGGGATGCATCGGGCAAAGGAACAACCATCGCATCGCTGACACAACGGCTGGATCCACGCGGATTCAAGCTGTATCCGATTACCGCTCCACGCACATACGAGCAGCAGCGCCCGTGGTTGTGGAGGTTCTGGCTGAAAGTTCCAAACGCCGGTGAGATGGTGATCTTTGACCACAGCTGGTATGGGCGCGTGCTCGAGGAGCGCGTGGAGCGTACGACTTCAGAAAAGGCCTGGAGACAAGCGTATCGCGACATCATCGAATTTGAACGCATGCTGGCTGACGACGGTACTGTAATCCTGAAGTTCTTTCTCCACATCAGCAAGAAAGAGCAACGGAAACGGTTTGAAATGCTTGAATCGGATCCGCTGGAAGCGTGGCGCGTGACCAAGTCCGACTGGGCGCGTCACAAAAAATACGGGGCCTACCTTACAGCATCCGAAGAAATGCTGGAGCTTTCCGAGTCGGAGTACGCACCTTGGACTATCGTCGAAGCGACCTCAAAATGGTACACACGTCAGACGGTGTTTGTAACGATCATCGGCGCCATTGAAAAGCGGCTGGGAGACAAGGCACCCGCTCCGAGCGACATCTCAGCGGAAGCCTCCAAAGATGCCGAGCTCCGCGCCGTCATGGAGTCTCTGGGTGGAGGCGGTCTGTAATGCTCGAGACCGTGGACCTGACCCGCAAGCTTGATCGTGAAGCGTATGTCCGCGAGGTGACGCGTCGGCAGATTCAACTGCGCGAGCTCGGATATCAGGTTTATCTTCAGAAGCGGCCGGTGATCATCGTTTTTGAAGGTTGGGACGCTGCGGGTAAAGGCGGCGTGATCAAGAGAATCACGGAAAAGCTTGATCCCCGCGGATATGTCGTTTATCCGATCAGCTCTCCCCAGGGGGAAGACAAAACGCGGCATTACCTTTACCGCTTCTGGAGAAGGCTGCCGGAGCGTGGCCAGATTGCCATCTTTGATCGTTCCTGGTATGGCCGCGTATTGGTGGAGCGAGTGGAGGGATTCGCACGCGAAGCGGAATGGAAGCGTGCATACAAAGAGATCAACTCGTTCGAACGGCAGCTGCGCGATTTTGGAATGATCCTGGCGAAGTTCTGGATCCATATCTCCCGCGAAGAACAACTTCGACGTTTCGAGGAGCGCAAGGCCATTGGGTACAAGTCCTGGAAGCTGACGGATGAAGACTGGCGAAACCGAGACAAATGGGGGGCGTACGAAGAGGCGGTTGAACAAATGCTGGTGAAAACCAGCACCAGTACCGCGCCGTGGACGCTGGTTGAGGGGAACGACAAGTACTGGGCTAGGACAAAGGTACTCGCAAAGCTGGCAAAGGTGCTCTCTGCGGAACTCCAATATCGGCCGAAAGATCCGTTGCGAATCGACGCGAAAACTAGAACCACGGGAATGCAACAGCGAAAAGCGGGAACTGACGGTTGAGACAAGCCACTGGCATCTTAACCTCTTTTGCGTTTGAAGCCCGATCGAAGTCCGCCACAGGCGCTGGATGATCCCGCAGCCTCATGAAGTTGCGCGTGTCCGGCTCTGTAACTGGACAAAACACGCTTCAGCATGGGATCACACTCACCCGCCTCCTTGTTAGTCCAACTGTCATAACGCCACACAGTGTAATCGGCAATCAGCATCGCAGGGGGAGCTTCTTGGGACACCTCCCTTACAAAAGCCAGCCTCAGGTCAGCGGCTCGATTGAGTCGCGAACCATCCGGATGCGAATGCCGTGCTCCAGGCAAACCACGTGAAGTTCAGCTATGTCAGGTTCTGGTTCCTCTGCTTCCTCCTCTTCGTCGTCGTCTTCTTCTTCCGATGGCGGCAGGTCCTTGATCTGGTCGAGGATCTGTTCCCGAATCTCCGCTACTTCCTCCCTGGTCATTCTGGATAATTCGTCGGGGATCAGGAACGCGGCAGCGACGGCAGCCGCCTGTTGACCGTCGTTGAATTCCAGCGTTTCCCGTTCGGGCCCGCGAACTATCTGTTCTCCGTTTAATGGGTCGATGATGATCCACATTGCCATAAGCATCTCTCCGCTTTAGGGGTAGATGGCATGTTCCCCTCAAAGGGCTCAAGCATTGTATGGCGGC
Source organism: uncultured Acidobacteriaceae bacterium (assembly GCA_964509525.1). Classification (GTDB taxonomy): domain Bacteria; phylum Acidobacteriota; class Terriglobia; order Terriglobales; family Acidobacteriaceae; genus Bog-257. The sequence goes on along the minus strand of CAZDYZ010000364.1, from coordinate 2,979 downwards.
CCCTAAATTTGGAAGGAATGGAAGCTCTGATGATTGCATTGGTCCTGCTCTCAGGGCGGGGAACTGTGGGCTCTGGAAGAACGCCACTTACTAACGAAACCTTGGGACTTGATTTTTCGCGCGGGTGCCGCAATCCGCTGATCGGCGGAGGACCTCGCAGTGGCAGCGTCTCGCCCCACTTAGGACCTGATGTTTCGGAGCCACCGCCCGGTACTGCAACGCTCTCTGTCGATACGGCCGGCTAGTCTGATTTGCAGATTGCGTTCCGCAACTGTTGGCACCGTACGACCTATATTCGGTGGCGTAGAAACTTGCTAAAGCGTAGCTGCGAATGTGTTGCTTCCGACACGACGGAGCAAGTCCTTGCTGCTGGCCGCCGGCGTCCTGAACAGTCCGGGGTCCGGGATCACAGCCAGAGGTGAGGACTGCCACATCGTTTCCGTCTATCAAGTGCTACAAACGGACTGGAACTTGTTTAAGGAGATATCATGGCCTTCATGGTGCGAATCCTCTTGATTGAATCAAACGGAGCTCAGGACGCGACTGTAATCGGTGGGACAGTCCATGCTGAAGCGCAGTACGAGTACGGTACGCTGGAATTGGCGCGGGAAGCGGAACAGATGGCCTGTAATGCTGCAGCCGGCATGAAGCCAAGGCGGTCGAAGGCAACCAGCGACGAAGATTGGACGGAACATCCCGATCGGTCCGATGCCGCTGACGTTTAGCATTCGACCGAGAAAATTTCGTATTTGCTTACGGCGTCAGATCTCGAGTCCTACCAGTAGCCCCCAAAAGTGACGACGACTAACTCCGGGTAGTTTTACTACGACGCCGTTTGCGAGGCGTAAGCATCTGGTTGACATCGTCGATGGAGAAAGCGCCGGGATCGTAGTCGTCGCCAACCCAATCCTGCAGTTCCTCGTGTTCTTCGTGCTCGGGGTCTCGCAGAGCGTCCAGCAAATTGTAGAATCCTCCAATGCCGCCACAATCTTCCGGGGGACAGGCGAGTTGACCACCAGTGCATAAGGGGTAAGCCAGATTCGGATCAGCAGACAAGCGCTTCTCCAGGACGATGTCATGCTCCCAACCGTCGCCAAAGTCATACGTGTAGATCGCCTTGGCGCCGACTTTGCCCAGTACGCTGGACAGACGCACCGTTCTCTCGTTCTCCACCGGGGGCATGCCCATGAGTCGGTCGTCTGGATTGGGACGCCCGAAGTGTCGCCGGCCGGCGCTGAATTCGTGCATGTGGCTGTCGTGCCACCCCATCGCCGTTTGCAGGACGACGTGCAACTCAGCCAGAGTCATATCCGGTGGTACCATCAGTCGGCGCCAGATCGGTGGCCTCGTCTCGAGCAAAGTGACCTTAAGCTGATAGATTTCGCTTGGAACCGCGGTCTTTTTCGCTGGCATTAAGTTCTCCTCGACATCAACCTCGGCAAAGTCGCTGGCGTGCGTCGCGCACCAGCGCCCAAACGTAGATATCTCTGATTACTTGGCCGTGAGCTGTATGTTCCCGGCCCATGCGGCCGCGAGCTGCTTCAGAGATTTCTGAAGTTGGTAACTGAACAACACTTTTCGTCTGAATCGATGAGGCACGGGCTTTTCATGCGACGCAGGGGAATCAAGCAGGTGATCACTCATTCGCATACATCCGCGAATCAGCTTAACGAAAGTTCTGAGGGAAATCTATCCTCTCTCGTTCAAGCATTCCGATTGACTTGCCGATCCTAAGTGCATAGTGCTATGCCCATCATGTGGTAACGAGTTGTCTAGAAAATGGCAACCACAGCATGTACCTAATGTGCCACTCGTCCAACGCTCCCACTGGCACTGCGGAACTTGTGGGGCTACGTTTACTCTGGCAGAAATAAAAGCGCAGCCTCGACCGCCTCGTTCCAAAGTGCATGGGCGAACCAGACATGGCACAGGCACTCCTTTGTGATGCCACTCTGCTGCCAACTTTACGCTAAGCGTTACAGTGATCTGCTCACTACAACCCGCGGTCTGTCATCTGTGGGTTTCCTCCAGCCCCTACCAGTGCCTGCAGCCCGGAGTCGGTGATTTCAAGTCGCTGATTCTTCTACTCCGTTTGAAGGGACACCGCTCGTCTCAGAGCGACTTGCATCCACAGGGTGCAGGGCCCGAGTCATGCAGGGGAGACGTCGCTCAACGCACTAGAAGCCCTATCAGCGTCGAATTTTAGTTCGCGACTCATCACTGCGTTTCGCAATTCCAGCCGCAATCCGTTTCCACATTGGAAAGACTGAGAACGCCTGACCTCTTCTGGCGCCCGGTTGCGGCCGGGCATTTCCTTGGGCCGCAAAATTTTCAAAGGCGCTCTCGCCGCGCCCCTCGTGCTGCCCTGGCTTCCAATTGAACGCAGAATCTAACCCTTCGACAGCTCAGGGTGGGTCTCTTTCAACCAGCTCCCCACTCGCCTCTGCAGATCTGTTGCGAGCTTCCTCATCTCCGTCAGATCCTGCTCCGACACTGATTCTGCCACGTCATAAAATGACTTGTTGCGCTTATTATTAAAGCCCTTGAGCTTCTGTACGACCTCGGAATCGGCGTGGATCGTGAGCTCCAAAGAGTCAATGGTCCTAACATGCGGCCGACTTGTGTCGCGGTACGATAACCTGAGGCCCGTAGGGCTGCTGTCGCCGCCGTCAGCGCCGCTGTGAAGGCTGCGACAAATCTTAAGTCTGTTGATATGGCCTACACTCTGCCATCGCTGAGACCGCGATCGACGATTCCCATCAACCCCTTAATCTCACTTGGACTGCTTGGCTCCCTCTTCAACCAACCGTACTCCGCCCATTTTTCTAAGCTCATCTTCGTCACCGAGCAAAAACACCTTCTTGCCGTTAAGTACGGAGTTCAGGAAATGATTTCCTGCTGAGAGCTTGGACTTGAACTCGTCACGTGAGTATACGGTCGGAGTGATCTGTCTGCCGAGCGAGGCCTCAATAGCCGGCA
>CAZDYZ010000363.1:0-4534 GCA_964509525.1 uncultured Acidobacteriaceae bacterium | reverse complement strand
CAGCCCCACGATGATGACATCCGCCGTGTTTGCCATGGATGTAATCATAGCGGCGATATCAACGAAGGCAGCTGTGCCCCAGGCTGTCTCGCAGTGGATTCTATTGCTGTATTGTCTGGATTGGCTTGGGATGGACCTGTTCGTTCTGGATCTGCGCAGCTTCCCAGCCTCCGCCGAGCGCCTTGACCAGGTATACCGAGGCGACCATCTGCTGGCCGAGGAGCTGCGTCGCCAGGCGCTCGTTGGTTAGCAGAGCTGATTGCGCAGTGATGACATCGAGGTAGCTCGTGACTCCTCCAACGTAGCGATTGTTGGCGAGCTCCAAAGCACGCCGGGCATCGGACACGGCTGCATCCTGCGTGGTGCTTGCCTGGGTAAGCGCGTTTAAGTCTGAGAGCCCGTCCTCTACCTGCTGGAACGCGGTGAGCACGGCCTCGCGATAATTCGCTACCGACTCATCGTAAGCGGATTTCGTGGCTGCCAGACTAGCGCGAAGACGTCCGCCTTCAAAGATCGGCTGCAACAAATCGCCACCCAGTGACCAGATAGCGCTCGGAGCCGTGAACAGCTTCGTGATGTCGGTGCTTTGCACGCCGCCGCCGCCGGAGATGGTGAGCTGGGGATAGAAGGCTGCCGTGGCGACTCCGACCAGCGCGTTCTGGTAGGCCATCTGACGCTCGGCCTCGGCAACGTCGGGACGGCGCTCCAGCAGGTCCGACGGCACGCCGAGAGGCACTGGAGGCGGGGTTATAGTCAGCGGACGAACCGCTATGCTGAACGTCGAGGCCGGGTTGCCGGTAAGGACAGCGATGGCGTGCTCAAATTGGGCACGCTGCTGCAGCACGAGGTAGAGCTGCGTCTCAGTGGAATCGAGCAGGGTCTGCTGCTGTGCCAAGTCAAGTCCCGAGGCCACGCCGCCTGCGTGACGGTCCTCTACCAACTGCAAACCCTTCTGCTGGATGGTCACCGATTCCTGAACGACTTGAGTTTCGGCGTCGAGCTCACGCAGGGTGAAATAGTCGGCAGCTAGCTCGGCTGTGAGCACCAGGTTGACGTTGTATAGGTCGGCGGCAGCGGACTGCAGCGATGCGTTGGAGGCTTGGAGACTGCGCTTAACCTTTCCGAACAGGTCAGGTTCGTAGTTCAACAGGAACGGGATCTCGAAGGTATTCTGGGTGAGGGGTTGGCCGAAGGTAACGACTTCGGGGCGATTCCCGGAATACCGCTGTCGCGAGGCGTTGGGATCGGTACTGAAGGTGGGGAAGTATCCCGCCGATGTCACGCGCGCCAGCGAGCGCGCTTCACTCAGACGGTCCCTGGCTGCTGCCAGGGACTGGTTGGCCTGGAGCAGTTGCTGCTCATAACCCTTGAGCTCCGGGTCGTTGTATATCTCCCACCACGCGCCTTTGGGAATTGAGTCCTTCGGAGCGGCCACGCGCCATGGACCTTCCGTCTTGTAGGCGGCCGGCACCGGCACGGGAGGACGATGATAATTTGGGCCGACCGCACATCCAGCTAACACGCCACCGGCGAGGATGGCGGCAAGGGTCCGCCTCATGATTGCTGGCCTCCCTGGTCGTGGGGAGCGACATTGACCTTCTGGCCTTCTTCGAGGGAGTCGGCCGGATTGATGATGATGCTGTCCTCCACTCCCACCCCGCCCAGGATTTCCAGAGTCGTTCCGTAGTCGTGGCCGATCGTGATCGGCTGCAAGTGGACTTTGCCATTACTGCCGACGATTGCTACCTGTGCGCCCTCCTGGCGGAAGAGCATTGCGTTCACCGGAATCGTGACCTTTTGGGCATTGACTCCTGCCCGGAAATGCACTTCACCGAACGACCCTGGCAGCAGGTGCCCGTCTTTGTTAGGTACATCGACTTCCGTCAGCAAGGTGCGAGTAGCCATATCGATGGCCTCTGCGGTTCGCACCACCGTTCCCTTGAATTTCTGGCCGGGAAGTTCCGGCAAAGTGACCCACGCTTCCATGCCGACTTTGATCGCCGGCGCGTAGTTCTGGGGGACGCTGACGTATACGCGGAGCGGGTCAACACGGGCAATGTCAAACAGTTCTTTGCCAGCAGCTCCACCGATTGACCCGGCGTTGATGAGGGCGCCGGGATCGACGTTACGCTTAGTCAGCACACCCGAGAAGGGCGCGTACACATGCTTGAAGGATTCCAGTTGCTCCAGCCGGTGGACATTGGCATCGGCCGCGTCAAGGTTGGCCAGAGCCTGCTGATATCCGCTGATCTGCTGATCGGCTTCCTGCTGCGACACCGAGTCAGTCTTGCGCAAGCTGACATAACGATCAGCGTTGATCTTGGCCAAGTCCAGTTGGGCAACGACCTGTTGCTTGTTGGCTCGCGCCTGCATCAGCTCCTGGTCCACTTCGGGCGTGTCAATGTCGGCGAGCAACTCGCCCTTGGTAACGTGGCTGCCGATGTCCTTGTACCAACGCAGCAGATAACCATTGGTGCGCGCATAAATCGGCGATTCTTCGTAAGCCTGCAACGTGCCGGGCAAGACCAATTCCTCATCGGCTTTCTCTGCCGTGGGATGAACCACCGCTACGGTGGGAATAGATTCGCGCTCGGTCTCGTCGGCCAGCACCCGGCTGTCGCGCATACGCATGAGCATGGCGATGACACCGCCGATGACCAGCAGCACCACCACCAGACCAATCAGCAGTAGAGCTTTACGCGGTGTGGCCGGCGGAAGCGTCGGTGGCGGCGTTATCTCCGGCGCCTGGCCCTCGTCTTCCAGGATGCCCGGGTTAGAGTCTCGGTCCATATAAGTTGCTTGTTGTTCCGTTCGTAACATTATTATGACTGTTTCAACCTATGACTGTCGCAATGCCGCTCGTCTTGCCTCCCTATGGCTGTGAATGATGGCAAAGATAGACGGTACGAAGAACAGTGTCGCCACGGTCGCAAACAACAGACCGCCGATCACCGCCCTTCCCAGTGGCGCATTTTGCTCGCCGCCTTCGCCCAGGCCGAGCGACATGGGCAGCATGCCGATGATCATGGCCAGAGCCGTCATCAGCACTGGCCGAATACGCGTGTAACCTGCTTCCAGAGCGGACTGCACCGCAGGAGTCCCGGACCGCATGCGATCGCGTGCGAAAGAAATCATCAGGATGGAATTCGCAGTTGCCACTCCCATACACATGACTGCACCGGTCAGCGAGGGCACGCTCAGCCGGGTATGGGTCAGCAGCAGGATCCAGCAAATACCGGCCAGCGCTCCCGGAAGCGCGGTAATGATGATGAAGGGATCAAGCCACGACTGGAAGTTTACGACGATCAGGAAATAGACGAGCACGATCGCCATCACCAGTCCGATTCCCAGGCCGACAAAGGACGAGCGCATAGTTTCTACCTGGCCACGGACCATGATGCGCGTGCCGCGCGGCAGATGATACTTAAAAGGCTCAAGGGCCTTGAAGGCGTCTTTGGCAACGGCGCCCAAGTCACGGCCCTGAGTACTGATGTAAACGTCGATCACAGGCTGCACATTGTAATGGGAAACCACCGCGGGCTTGGCGGTCGGGGTCAAATACGCCAGGTTGCTCAGCACCTGGTAGTTCTGCGCGTTGGGACTGTCGATTGGCATCCCCATCAAGTCCTGGATCGATGTCATGTGGTACTGCGGAGTCTGTACTGCTACCTGGTAGGTGACGCCGTTACCAGGATTGAGCCAAAAATTCGGAGTGGTCTGGAAACTGCCACTCAGGGAGACGAGCACGCTTTGCGCAACATCGCGTGCGCTCATACCGACCTGCGCGACCTTGGTGCGATCAATCTGAAGGTCGAGCGTGGGCAAGCTCAGCATCTGCTGCACGTGAACATCGGCCGTGCCCGGTATCTGTCGCATCCGGTTGGCGATCTGCTGCGCAATGAAGTAATTGGTTTGCATGTCGGCGCCAACCACCTGGATGTCGATGGGCGCCGGCAGACCAAAGTTCAGGATCTGGGTGACGATGTCCGCAGGCTGGAAGAAGAACTCCACTCCGGGGAAGCGGCGAGGCAGTTCCTCGCGCAGTTCGCGGATGTACTGTCCAGTCGGATGATGATGCTCCTCATTCAATCCCACCAAGATCTCGGCGTCGCTGCTGCCGATCACGCCGGAATTGCTGTAGGACAGATTGATACCCGAATTAGGCAAGCCGATGTTGTCAAGGACGGTCACCAGCTCGTCTTTGGGGATCTGTTGGCGCAAATACTTCTCGACTTCATCGGCAAGACGGGCGGTTTCCTCGACACGCAACCCGGCGCGCGCCCGCATGTGAAGCCGCATCAGGCCGGCGTCGACCGAAGGGAAGAAGTCCTCGCCCAGGAGGAACAACAGTCCCATCGAAAGAACGCAAAAGGCGAGAAAGCACACAGCGAACAGCTTGCGGTGTCCGAGCGTAGTTTCCAGGAGCTGGCAGTAGCCGTTGCGGAAGCGGTCAAAGCCGCGCTCAAAGGCACGCTGATAGCGGCCGAAGATGGTCTTTGGTCCGGCTGCCTTATGCTCGTGCCCGCGCATGACG
>CAZDYZ010000362.1:0-1900 GCA_964509525.1 uncultured Acidobacteriaceae bacterium | reverse complement strand
ACTAAGGCGTCGGGCGATCCCCGGATTCGTTAGCACTTAGTTGACTTAAGCAATCAGGAATTGTCCCTCTCCAGGCTTCCCCATGGTGTCTATCGCATGTGCGAACACCTTCTTGGCGTTGTGGCGGAAAATCACGCCGGACCTGAAACTCTACGAATCCGCAACCGCCGATATCCTCGATTTGGCGCGACCAGCACTTTCTGGTTTTCCGTTATCACTGGTCAATGCGCCAACGGTCACTTGACAAAACCCCAGCGGCAGGTCTGAAAATGTTATTAGGTGTCGGAGACTCCGGCCATCACCACCGCTCCTATCGAGCTTGTGAAGAAGACCCCGGATTTTTCCCCTTCCGAAGCATCTGGGCCTGCCCGTCGGCGTCGTCTATACTGTGCCGCATCGAAAGGAGTGAAACACATCAACAGAAAGCATCGATTTTCTGTTTTCGTCTCCCGCACCATCTGGCGCAGCGCAGCGGCCGAGATGGCAATAACGATTCCGTTCTTGCTTACCGGCGTGTTGTTGCAATCCGCACAGCACGAACATTCGACATGATTCTCAAATCCTCAGGGTAACTCAAGAATATGGCCCGCCGGATGGAACGCTCAGTACCCGGTTTCTGGGAGACTCGGCTTGCTCCTTTCTTCGAAAAATACTGCCTGATACTTTGTTTCTGTCTGGTAGGAATTGCTTGTCTCCGAGTCATCTCGACGTATTCGGCGTTGAGTCTTACGGTCGATGAGCCGGCCCACTTAGCTTGCGGCCTAGAGTACGTCGCCAACCACATGTACAGCATTGAACCCCAGCATCCACCTCTCGCGCGAGCCATCGAGGCGTTGGGACCCTATCTAGACGGTTCACGGCCGTTGGGCCGACGCTACATGCAGGAGGAAGGACTCGCCATACTGGCACATTCGCGCAACTTTAACCGTACCGTATGTCTGATGCGACTGGGCAACCTGCCTTTCTTCCTGCTAGCCTGCCTGGTGGTTTGCACGTGGTCAGGTCAAATGTTCGGCAAATCTGTTGCTGTCTTGGCAACTGGGTTGTTTACCCTATTGCCCACGATGCTGGCGGATGCCGGCTTAGCCATCACCGACGTGTCACTTGGAGCCACCGTAGGAGCCGCCTTCTTCGCCGTTATTCTCTGGGCCGAAAAGCCAACATGGTTGAGGGGTGTGCTCATGGGAGTGTGCGTGGCGTTGGCCCTCCTGTCGAAGGCCACGGCGCTCGGCTACGTGCCTTTCACTCTGAGCTTGGCGCTCGGGTGTTATCTCCTCACTAGCAAGCGACGTGGGAGTGAGTTGTGGGTACTCGCCCGGCAGCGAGCAGCCTCCTTTGCCGTGGCTGCCGTTACAACCGGCGCGGTTATCTGGGCTGCCTATTGGTTCTCTTACGGCAGAGTTGATATTGTGCGCGGCTTCACCTTAAACCTGCCGGCTCCTGAGTTTTTTAGGGGGATCAAGCTCGCCCATGATCACGCTCGTTACGGACACCCAGCATTCGCGCTTGGCGAGTTCCGTACAACAGGCTGGTGGTATTATTTTCCAGTGGCGTTGGCGGTCAAGACCCCCATTGCCTTTCTCGTCATGTTGGCTGTGGGGATCGGGGTATGCCTGCGAGAGCGCGCTCGATTTATTTATCTGACTCCTCTCATTTTCAGTCTCGGAATTCTGCTTCCGGCTATGCTCAGCCGAATCGATATCGGGATTCGCCACATCGAGCCCATCTATATTAGCCTCTCGATTATCGCCGCCTTAGGTTTAGTTCGACTGCTCCAGTGGTCTGGCGACGGAGGCACATGCGCTTTAACCGGCGGAGTCCTGGTGCTTTGGATGACGGTGTCCGTCGCCGCCCATCACCCTGATTACTTAGCCTACTTCAATGGGTTCGCCGGCAAGAG
>CAZDYZ010000361.1:0-4021 GCA_964509525.1 uncultured Acidobacteriaceae bacterium | reverse complement strand
AAAATTTGGTCAGTGACACACCCGATTTCGAAAACCAACCCGGGTTTAGGGTCATTCGGGCCAAGCGAGGAGAGGGGTTGTCCCCAGCATTCACTGATGGCAGGTTAAATCGCCTTAGCGGATAGCCAGCACGATGCTTAGGGCAGGGTATCGATTTCGCCACAGCGACCAGTCGAATTGTTGGTAGTGAAAGGCGGCTGGTTCGTCCACATTCATCAACTCCCGATGCCCATGGTAGAGTGCAAGGGCTGGGAGGAAGAAAGATGAGCTACCGGATTCGAATCTCGACCGGCCATTTTCTAACCGCCTTTCTCTTCATTGTGGCACTCTGTCAGGCCGAACAACCTCCACAACATCCTGCAGGCAAGTTAACCCCGCAGGAAGGCGATTATCTTCTTCGTGACTTTCATTTCAAGTCGGGGGAAACGATGCCCGAGCTGCGGCTGCATTACCTAACCTTGGGCACTCCTGTGCGGGATAGAACCGGACAGGTTACCAACGCTGTGCTGATCCTTCACGGTACGGGAGGATCTGGACGACAATTTCTCGTCCCACATTTTGCGGACGCATTGTTCGAACCGGGTGAACTGCTTGATGCAAGCCGGTATTTCATCATCCTTCCCGACAATATCGGCCATGGAGGGTCGAACAAGCCGAGCGATGGTCTGCACGCGCGCTTTCCTCATTATGACTATGACGATATGGTTGCAGCGCAGCATGAGCTGCTGCAAAAGGGGCTGAACATCAATCATCTGCGACTGATTCTGGGAACGTCCATGGGGTGTATGCACTCGTGGGTTTGGGGCGAGACGTACCCCGACTTCATGGACGCCTTAATGCCACTTGCGTGCCTGCCGGTGCAAATTGCAGGACGCAATCGACTCTGGCGCCGGATGGTGATTGAGGGGATCCAGCAGGATCCGGATTGGAAGAATGGAGAATACACCACGGAACCCCGTGCCGCCTTACAGATAGGAGCTGATTTCCTGATTATTGCCGGCAGCGCGCCATTACTCATGCAGACAAACTTCTCCACACGGGATGCGGCCGACAAATACCTTGACGAGTCTGTGACGCGGATTACCGCCGGCCTGGACGCCAATGATCTTCTGTATGCCGTTAACGCATCGCGGAATTACGATCCCTCACCTCAGTTGGGCACAATTAGGGCACCGGTTATGTTCGTAAATTCAGCGGATGACTTCATCAACCCTCCGGAGTTGGGAATTGCCCAGCGCGAGATCAAGCAGGTTAAGAAAGGACGATTCATTCTGATTCCCATTTCCGACCAGACTCACGGACATGGTACGCACACCTGGGCAATCGCATGGCAGCCGTATTTGAAGGAGCTACTGGAAGAGTCCCAGCGTTGACCGCGACGGGATATAAACGCGTGAATTTTGGCAACAGCGTTGCAATTCGAAATGACGGGAACCTGAGCACTTGTGCATGGGCAGCAACGCAGCTGCCGATTGTCTTCAGGGAGCGCGAGCTAGCTAGCTTCATCGATTCGCTCCCTCCCAAACTGGTGGTCGGTCTAGCGACACGAATTTTTGGAGGATGGAACAATGCTCAAACTGATCGCGTTACCCGCAGTGGTGGCAATCCTAATGGCTGCCCCGGGCACACCCAGTCCAAAATCAAGTACGCAAACGCCGACGTCCGGATCCTGGCAGGTGGACTCGCGCAACTCCGATGCCGAGCTCATAACGGATGGGCTGACGAACTACCGTACGACAAAGATTAACTTCACGCTTGGTTATGGCAGGATAGAGGGAGCTTTCAAACTGGACGACAGCGATGCCGCAAATTCAAGAATCGATTTTCGCTTCTATCCCGCGAACTCCACATCGTCCCCGATCGGCGAAGACGGAACATTAAGACATGATTGGCTGGCAAATCCGGCAAACCAGACGCTGGTTTGTTTCCACTCGAAGAAAATCGTCCGGATGCCCGATGGCAAGCTGCAGGTCACCGGCGATCTGGTTGTGACCCGGGTGGACCACAATGTCGCACTGGATCCCAACGAGGCCTATTCCGGACCGATATATGGCCCACCGATGGTTCACCGCACTGTCCGGGACGCTAGTTTTATCTTCGATGCTCCCGTTGCCGCCGGTAAGAAGCAGAAAGATGGACTGAAAACGTCGGGAGTGACCAGCATCTCACGCGAGGGCTACCCCGAATTGGTACGAACTGCTATCGGCACGTACTGGCCGACGCTTGCGCAAGGTGAGCCGAAATGTTGGAACCCTGCCGGCGGGACTGAGGATTATCGGGGTTTTCAATGCACAGGAACCTACATGTCGTCGTCGGGACCTCCGCCAGCGCCAGGCCAGATTGGGGAAGACTATCCCGGGCCTCAGAACTTCAACACGGTCGTAGGAAAACAACTGACTATCATGATCCATCTGCGTTTGAAGCCGAAGGCGACCACGTAGCAGATGGCAAACGATTGAACTGAGAGGCTTGCTGACGAGTACGTCCGCTGTTATCACGCCCCAAGGACCCGTTTCGGGCTGGGCAAGGATCCCCCCGTCGGTCAAACACCGAGTCAATCCATCTGAGAGGGAACAAATTATCTCCCTGCCGCTACTGAGGGTTTGCGTCACCCCTGTGCTGTCGGAGCTAAATTAGGTCCCCCCATGAAGCTGTGAACCAAAGTCGTTTGCTGCGGGGGATCCAATTGGTCTTATGGAACATGCTTTCGGAGCGGGCGGCGCCAAAACTGTAGCGATAGCCAGTCAGGGTCCCGAATCAAGGCTGGACGCCCGCATAAGCAGGAATGGCTCCGCGCGCGGTGTTCTTGTAAATAACGCCACCTTTCATCACAAATACGACGCGCCGAACCGCTGTGATGTCTTGCAAAGGGTCCCCATCGATCGCGATGATGTCGGCCTGGAGGCCGGGGGCGATTGATCCGATCTGGTCCGCCATGCCGAGCGCTTCGGCTCCCAATGAATTGGCAGAAACCATCGCCGACGTCGGATCCACTCCGCCGTCGCGCACGCGGTCAATGAACTCCTCAGCATTGCGCCCGTGAGCGCCCGCCACCGCGTCGGTGCCAAATACAATGTTTAGGCCCGATATTTTCACCGCGCGTTGCAGCAGTTCATGATTCATGGGCAAGATTTTCTGCATCGCTGTGAAACCCTCTTCCGTGAAGAATGGTGTACCGAGATACTTTTCCTTATTCAGGAGATAGGTTTCGATCAACAGGCCGGCTTGGGGATCGAAATACGTTCTTTTTTCGGCCATCAATTTCAGATCATCGTCCGTCGCTCCCAGACCGTGTTCAACCTCTGTGCACCCGGCGAGAGTTGCAGCACGGACAGCGTCCCGGTATGCATGCACGAGTGTGCGCAGGCCCAGGTTCTTCGCTTCATCACAGGCCGCGTTCAATTGTTCTTGCGAAAGCGTCATCGCGCCTTGGCGCATGCCACCCGAGGAAAAGATCTTGATCAAGTCGGCACCCGCTTCCTTCTGCTTGCGCACGAAGGCGCGGACTTCAGCCGGCGTCCCAGTCTGCTCGCCGCGCCCCTGTAGCGGTTCGACGGCTGTCAGGATACGCGGGCCGGGGAGCATGCCTTTGGCGATGGCATCGCGCAAAGGAACGTCGATGGGCGAGCCCACACTTTGCACGGTTGTGAAGCCCGCCATAAGTGTCACCCATGCATTCGAGGCTGCATGATACGCGGCCTCCTGTGTTGTTCCCCCGGCACCCGCATTTTTTCCATCTGTTCGTAGCAAGTTAAAATGTCCGCTTTTGGTAGCAAGTGAAATGTCCGGTTTTTGGTTTTTGGGTTTCTTCATATACCCGTAATCGTCGTAGCTGTGGGAAAGTGGGAATCCCGCGTTGTTAGCGGGATTTCCAAGCGCGGTGGGAAAGCCTGGTTTTGGGCTTTTCCACGGCGCGTCTTTTCCACAGCTTGCGGCGCCGCGTTTTTGCTGCACCCCAGGGCCACACCCTGGGAGCTGTAACGTCCTAGTCGGTGCGGCCCGTGGGTGAGGCTGATGGTCC
>CAZDYZ010000360.1:0-3261 GCA_964509525.1 uncultured Acidobacteriaceae bacterium | reverse complement strand
TAACCAAGCTTGCGCAATGTCTCGCGCATCTCGGGAAACAGCATCTCCGGCTTGTCTCCCAGTGAGAACAGTGCCTCGGAGCAGCCGAGCTTCTCGCCCTGTCGCACAACCAAAAGCACCTCATCGGGGGTCATGGTGTGCGCACCGGGCTCACTGGGATCGCGGCGATAGGTGCAATACCTGCAGTAGTCGCGGCAGAGATTGGTGAGCGGGACAAAGACCTTTCGTGAGTAGGTGACCACACCTGGATGGAACTGCTCTTTCAGCGCACGCGCGGTCTGAAGCAACTCAGAAAGGACTTGGTCGTTGCACGTCAACAATTGACAGGCCATTTCGGGCGACAGTGTCCGACCATCGCAAACATCACGCAAATAGGATATTTGCTGCGTAACGTGCCGGCTTGTGGTTCCTGTTCGCAAGAAGATGTCCGATCGCGTTGCGGTTGACCCGATGGAAAGCGGGTTACGGAAGAATATCGCAAGTAGCTGTAGGCTGCCTACGCTCGGCGCTACGGCTCTTGCAGGACAGCACAAACTCGATATCGCCCGCGGAAGTGCAGCAGCGGGGCACCCTCACCCACGCTCACTTCTCTCACAGCGCCGACAAAGATTGTATGGTCACCGGCCTCGTGGGCGCTGACGACAGAGCAATCCAGATTGCCCAAAGCGTTTTGCAGCACCGGAATACCACTGGGAAACTGGCTGTATTGGATACCTAAGCGACAGGCCCCGTCCGGATTACGCTGCGGATCGGCAAAGAATTCCGAAAGTGCCTCTTGCTCTTCTCTCAGGATGCTCACCCCGAATTGGCGCCGTTCGCGGAGATGAAGGTACGTCTCAGCAAGGTGATCAACGCAGACCAGCACTAGCGGGGGACGCAGCGACACCGCGCAAAAGGCGCTGGCGGTCATGCCGTGCACCTCACCAGAGGCCGTCTCGACCGTGATGACTGTGACGCCTGTGGCGAAGCGCCCAAGAGCAGCCCTGAATTCATCGGGGGTGACCAAGTCTGTCATGCGACGCAGCTGTGGGTGCGAAACCGATCCAGAGGCCAATATACCTCGGTCCGAACCCGCCCGCCATGAGAGGTACGCTGCTTGATCCTAGTCGGGAAGTTCGGCCACGAATGTCGCGGAACTTATGATCAAGAGCTGTTGACCTGCCTCACTCCCGCAGGCATTCCGTCAAAATTCGACACAACAAGACTCCGTTTTTGTAAGACGACAGGATTTGCGATAATCTTACCCTCCGCGAGTGCAAGTCTGCACAAACCTTTGTGGGGACCTGATGTATCCTCAGGCGTTTGCATATCACCGGGCAAAGTCATACCCGGAGGCAGTTTCGTTGCTCAGCCAACTGGGAGAGGAAGCCAAGCCGCTGGCCGGCGGCCAGAGTCTGATTCCGCTCATGAAACTGCGGCTGTCGGCGCCCCGTCACCTGGTTGATCTCAACTTCATTCCGCAGACCTCTTACATTCATAACAATGGGGCTCTGCGCTTCGGCGCGATGACCCGCCATGCCGAGATCGCCGCCTCGGCTGATATCACGGGGCTGCCTATTCTCCGGGACTGCGCCGCCGGAATCGGCGATCCGCAGGTCCGCAACATGGGAACGATTGGCGGCTCGATCGCCGAGGCCGATCCGACTGGGGACTGGGCGCCGGTACTGCTGGCAACCGGTGCGATGGTGAGAACGCTTGGGACTGGCGGTACTCGCGGCATCGCGATCGACGACTTCATCCAGGACGCTTACACGACCGCACTGCAACCAGCCGAGGTTGTGACCGAGATTGTGGTTCCGGAGCCCACGGAGCGCAGTGGGGGAGCCTACATTGCATTAAAGCGCTGCGCCCCGGTCTATGCGAGTGTAAGTGTGGCGGTGCAGCTTACCATGGACGACGCTCAGGTGTGCAAAGCTGCGCACATTTATCTCGGCGTGATAGGCCTCACCGCCACTCGTGCCCGCGCCGCGGAAGACCTGCTGCGGGGGCAGCAAATCACGCCGCAGCGCATTGCGGCGGTCGGCGAGGCTGTGGTGGACATCGCCCAACCTCAATCTGACATGCGCGGTTCGGCTGAATACAAGCGCCATGCTGCAGGAGCGTTAGCAAAGCAGGGGGTCGAGGCAGCGCTGAAGCGCGCGCGCGGGGAAAAAGTGGAGGTCATGCATCTCTATGCCTAAGGAGATCCCGCGTGTACTCGTCAGTGTGAAGGTGAACGGCAAGCAGCACTCGCGTGAGGTGGAGCCCCGTATCTTGCTGGTGCAATTCCTGCGCGAAGAGCTGAACCTGACCGGTACACATATCGGATGCGACACCAGCTACTGTGGCGCCTGCACTGTACTGCTCAACGGAAAGGGCGTGAAGTCCTGCTCGGTTTTTGCGTTTCAAGCGGACGGTGCCCAGGTACTCACTGTTGAAGGCCTGGCGAACAATGACGAGCTTCATCCTGTACAGCAGGCCTACACTGACTGCCATGCATTTCAGTGTGGTTACTGTACGCCCGGGCTGCTGATGAGTACTCTGCAGCTGCTGCACGAACATCCTCAGCCAACCGAGGCCGAGATTCGCAAAGGCATCGCCGGCAACACCTGTCGCTGCACTGGATATCAGAACATTTTCAAGGCGATTCAGGCCGCAGCTGCGGCAGGGTTAAGGAGCTAGTTGTGGCCATCAGGTTTACGGGCGAGTTCACTACGCCGCACAGTACGGACGAGGTATACGAGTTTCTCTCCGATCCCAGCAGGTTTGGCCCTTTGCTGCCCGATTTCGAGAGCATGGCGCTGCAGGATGGGACGCACTTCACGGTTAAGGTTCGCGTGGGCGTGGGAAACATTCGCGGAACCGCGGAAATCAAGATGGAACTTGCCGAGGCCTCGCGCCCGCTGCGGGCGCTGTACAAGGGCCAGGGCACAGCTGTGGGTAGCCAGATCACGGTCAGCGCCGGTTTTGATCTCTCGCCTCTGCCCGATAGCACCCGCGTTGCATGGCAGGGCGAGGCCAACGTATTCGGCAAGCTTGCTGCGATGGCTGGCGGTATGCTCGAGCCTGTCGCACGGAAGAACATCCAGAAGCTGATTGATGGATTGCAGGGGGCGCTGGCTGCGCCCGCCACCATGTCCAGTGCGGAGGGCGGCGCGGTTGGTGAGGATGTCGAAGGCCTGCTGGCTCAGTCCCGTCCGCTAGCAATCCCCAACCCTGAACCGCTCTCCGCAGCGTCCGGGTCATTGCCCCAGCCCGTATCAGATGACGACCTTCGCGAAG
>CAZDYZ010000359.1:0-2307 GCA_964509525.1 uncultured Acidobacteriaceae bacterium | reverse complement strand
TGAATGCTAAAGGTAACCTGATGAGCGTAACCCGGCGTGATGAACGGATCCAACGGAGCAGAGAGAAACAGTCCGAAGGGCGCGGCCGGGGTGAAGGGAATTGTCTGAGCCACTGGCGCAGGGATGCCGGGTCCAGAGCCGTCCCACCCGAGGTTAGTCGGACCGATTCGATATGCGTTAGCCGGTGTCGTATGTCCATTTGTGCAAGCGGCGAGGCCGCCTGGAGCGCCGGGAGTGGTGGCGGTGGTCGTCGGGCCGCTGCAAGTGTCGGCATCCGCCAGCCCACCTGTGAGCAGTGGTGAAAGCACCTGGTTCACGGCGCTGGTGCGGTCGTAGACTTTGGCATATCCGGCACGTATCACTGTGCGGCGATCTCCGAACACCTTGTTCTTGAAAGGCACTTGCCACGCAACGCCAACGCGCGGACCGAGATCTGTCCAGTCCGTGAGCCGCATTTCGCCCTGATACGGAGCCGCAAGAGAGTTTACAGGGGTCAAGGACCATGCCGGGTTGTAAAGCTGGCCTTGTCCTAACAGATTGACGCGATTATTCAAATATTGCTGAAAATTAATCGGTGTGTCTGTTCCCGCATACGTGAGAACCACTTCCTTCCCCGTAGCCTCGCTGGGACTAAGCTGAACCCCCCAATTAAGCCCCATGGTGACGGTCAGGTCGTGGGTAACTTTCCAAACGTCCTGGAAATAAGTGTAATAGGAAGGAATTCTCACCCTATCGAATAGGGGCGTCCCGAGCGAATTAGGTTGGAAGCTGCCATTTCTCGTCTCGATTTGGCTGGAATGATCCACAAGCCCTAAAATTGAAGAGTATAGACCTTGCCAGTCAGGAAGAGAACTCGACAGGATGCAATTTGTCAGGATGGCCGGCGAGGTAGAAGTTGCCGGAGCACAAACGGGCGGCGTATAAGCACTCCCGACCTCGACGTTGGTGCAGTTACTTTGGTTGGGGAACGCACAAATGTAGTAGGTAGGAGCGATCGTTAGCCCGCCCAAAACATCGTCCGTGCGGAGGTGGTAGTCGTCCCAGACGCGACCCTCACCGCCAAACTGAAAAGCATGACTTCCGTGTATCCAGGTGAAGTCCTGCCCAATAAACCAATCGTGGCCGTCCCAGATACGCGAGCGAGCTTGCTGCGTGTTGATATTGAGGGGATCCGCCAAGACTTTGCCATTGCTCCAGGCGGCGCCTACGCCCTCCCCTCCAACTTCCAGGGCAGCGTTGGTGCCGGAAACTAAGGGCGTCGGAGCGGTTCTCAGCCACGCCCACCAGTTGCGCAGATAGGACCCGTGGGTCACCGTCGTAAGATTGGGCGTAAGCAGCCCCTGAAGTTGGTAAGTGAAGAAATCGGCGGTATAGGGGTCGCCGCTGGCAGCCGCTGGAGTGCCCGAAATGTCCACCTGATCGGTCCCTGTGCGTACGGTCTTGGAGTACTGCCAAGTGCCGAAAGCAGACCATTTGTCGTTGAATTTGTAATCTAACTTGAGTTTTCCCACGTCGGTGATGATCGGCGTCGGCACGCTTGCCTCGAAGCCAGTGACATTCGACCCGTCGCCCAACGAAGGATTAGTACCGGCGGGATACAAAGCCAATTGAGACATCATAACAGGACTAACGCCGAGCCCGCGGGGATCGCAAGCTGCCCCGCCCGCGCCCCCGGCCCCGGCGCAAGCAGTAGAAAGCGGCCCATTCGCAGGATTGAGGTTATATTGGACCAGATTTCCGCCAAGGCAATTCCCGTTGGGATCAAAGCCTTGTGCGCAGTCCTGAAACACCAGGATTCCCTGTTTCAGGGTGCTTGTGGGCACGGCGCGGCTGATGGTCTGAGCTTCGTGGAACCGGCGCCCTTCGTAGAACCCGGAGAAGAACAATTTGTTCTTCATAATGGGGCCGCCAACCTGACTTCCGAAGCGGTTGTCAACGGTATGGGGCTTGGAAATGGAGTTGAAATTGTTTGTCCAACCATTCGCGTTCAAGGCGTCGCCTTCATAATATTCGTACGCCGTGCCGTGAAAGGTGTTGGTGCCCGATTTGGTGATCAAAGAGACCTGGCCACCGGAAGAACCTCCGAACAACGCAGTGGCATTCGTCGTGGAAACACGAAACTCCTCGACGGAATCCAGCGGGACTGGAACCACCGGGGAAATCGCAGCAGATTCTTTGTCGGGCGAAACATACGCGTTTGACCCTTCGAGGTCGCTGGTGGCATCGCCGCCATCAATCGTGAACGTAACTTGCTCACTTCGAGCCCCGGCAATCTGACCCCCGCCGATGTCGCCGCCACCAAACATG
>CAZDYZ010000358.1:0-5471 GCA_964509525.1 uncultured Acidobacteriaceae bacterium | reverse complement strand
CCTTTGCTATCGGCGCCGGCCGACTGATGAGAGCGCAGCTGTTTGGCGTGAGCAGTTGGGACCCGAAGGTCCTCGCGCTCGCTATCCTGTTACTGGGTGTGTGTGCTGCGGTAGCCAGCGTTCTTCCCGCAGAGCAGGCCGCGTCAACCAACCCCGTCAAGGCGCTGCGGGCGGATTGAAACCGCGGGAGGATGCCTTGACGGGACCCAGATTGCGGCGACACTCTCGCTCACCCGTGCCGCAGTAGGCTTGTCTGGTCCGTCTTGGGCTCAGCTGTTTCGACAACAGATCGCACCCTCGATACACCACCACCTCACGACTCAGCGCAGTGAAACCTCTGATGGTTGTGGCGTGGCACAAAAGGTCCTGGCGCTGACGGATTCCCACAAGCCACACCCTGCGGAAACGCCGACAGCTAGATACCTGACCAAGCCGCGAACCTGCAGCCTGCTCGATTAGGCGTTTTTTAAGGTGACGCAGGCAGTTTTGCTAGTTTATAGTCTTGTACCGCCGGCGTAGGATGTCAGCGTAATCGAAGAGAGTCTCTGCCTTAGCTT
Organism: uncultured Acidobacteriaceae bacterium; assembly: GCA_964509525.1. Taxonomy (GTDB): domain Bacteria; phylum Acidobacteriota; class Terriglobia; order Terriglobales; family Acidobacteriaceae; genus Bog-257. The sequence continues at coordinate 4,914 of CAZDYZ010000358.1, read as the reverse complement.
GCAGCGACGAGGAGATAAACATGCGCGCAAAATCATGGGTATCGACAATTGTGATCTTGACCAGTGCGCTGCTGTTGATGGCCATCCCGGGATTCCCCCGCGATAAGAATGAAACCATTGATGCCACTGCCTGGGGCACCAGCACCCAGTTGGGGCGGAACATCGGAGTCACTCTGATTATCTACCAGTACTCTACCCCGGAAGACCGGCAAATTCTGGTCGAGGCTTTCCAGAAGGGCTCGAACCAAGGCCTGGTCAATGCTCTGGAGAGAATGAAGGCGGTAGGCCATATCAATATCACAGGCACCCTCGGATTTGACGTCAGCTACATTGGGATGACCCCAACTCCAACCGGCAGAAGAATCCGGTTTGTCACCAACCGTCTTATCAAATTTGCGGAGGCTTACGCCGATACGCCATCGCAAGCTTTCAATCTGAGTGGTGGTGAACTCGACCTGAATGACCAGGACAAGAGCAAGAGCGAGGGCGTGTTGTGGCCGGCGGCCCAGTTGGGTATCGACGACCAGGGGCAATTGTCCATCAACCTGCTGCAGAACCCTTGGAGGCTGGGCAACATCATCGACTGGAGAGGAACGCCAGGCGAAAACTAACCGCCGATTGCGGACGTCATTGCTTTGTGGTTCGTGGTCCGAACCGGTCAGGAAAAATCCTGCGTCACAACCCGTGAACCGGTTCTGGGCTCTTGAGGTCATTGCATTTCAACTCGGAAGAGAGGTCAGGGTATGAAGATTCAACGCTGCTTTGCGGCCTGTTTCGTCTTGTTGGTTCTCACTGTAGGCCTGCTGCCCAAGTGTGCGTTCGCCCAGGAGAAGAAAAAGGGCGGCAATAAATATGCTTGCTCGGAACCCAATCCCGAGAGTCAGTGCAACGCCGGTAATACCTGCGGATCGGCTTCCAGCCCATGCTCAGTGGACGTGAAGCGGACTGCGTATTCGTCCTCGGCCACGCCAAGTATTGCGGGCGCGAAAGGGAACCAGCTGTTCTGCGTCAAAACCGGAACCACGGTGACCTGGATGTCCTCGTCGAAGAACACGGGCTTCCTTGTCGACTTTGGACCTTCTTCCCCGTTTGATCCGCCGGATGCCATCGCGGGGGGCAGCAAAAAGTCCACCTCCGTGACAGCTGCCAGGCCGGGGTGCTTCATGTATGCGTTTCAAGCCACCGATTCAACCGGAATTTACGGTATGAGCAAGGCATCCCAGGCGGAGTTGATTGTCGTCGGCGGACAGTAGCCATGGACGAGCTGACTATGAGTTGTGAACCGTGCTGGCAATTCCCTGCGTGGCCGCCACCGGCGCCCGGGCTTTGATGCGAGTGCCGTTGCCGGGACTCGAGGAGATCATGAAGTCGCCGCCCATCAGGTGCATTCTTTCGCGCATGCTGATCAACCCGAGTCCCGCCCCAACGCCGGCTCCGCTGGCATCGAAGCCCGTGCCATCATCGGCGATCAAAAGCGAAAGCCCTTCTTCGGCTCCGATCACTTCGACCTGGACGCTGGCTGCATGGCTGTGTTTGGCGACGTTGTGCAGTGCCTCCTGAATAACTCTCAGGCAACCAAGCGCAACATTGCCATCCAGCTCCGCCGGAATGCCTTCGCACAAGCACTCGACCGCGACATGGTATTGCTCAGAGAATTCCCGGCAGAGGCTCTTGACCGCGACGGCCAGTCCCAAATACTCCAACTCTGACGAATGTAGCCGATGCGAGATTCGGCTGACTTTGTTTCCAATCGCCTTCACTCGGTCGCGCAGGTCACGCGCGTCCACCCGCTTCTCGTTGGGCGCACCCGAAGGAGGGTGGCTGGATTGCTCCAACTGGATGCCAAGCAACGCCAGCGACTGCCCGATGTCATCGTGCAGCTCGCGCGCGATGCGAGCGCGCTCCGCCTCCTGAGCGGTCATCAAGCGTCGAGCCAGCTCCACGCGTGCTCTCTCCGCCACCCTCTGCTCCTCGATATCTTTGCAGCACCCGATATAACCGGCAAAGCTGCCATCCGGCAGGAATCTGGGGACACCAATGTCCGAGATCCACCGGTACTCGCCGTCGTGACGCCGCAGACGGTATTCCATGGTGAAGGGTTGTCGCCGATCAAAGGCCGCTTCATAAGTCTGGAGGCACTTCTGCAGATCGGCAGCATGAACCCCATCCGCCCAGCCGTCGCCGCATTCCTGTTCCAGCGTACGACCGGTGAAGGTCAACCAGCCGCGGTTAAAATCGGTGCACCGCTTGTCCGTACCAGCCATCCACATCATGACCGGGGCACAGTCCGACATCACGCGGAAACGCTGTTCACTCTCCCGCAGAGCCTGCTCCACCTGCGTCCGCGCGGTGATGTCATCAGCAACCACGAGGACACACTCTTCCCCGTCAACTTCGACGATCTCGGCTGACAGCAGCGCGGTGAGCATCGTGCCAGCTTTACTACGAAGATGCACTTCTAGATTGCTAAGACTGCGCTCAACGATGAGCTTCCCGAAGGTGCGGTCCAGCATGGCCGTATCAGTCAACTGTCCCACTTCGGCCACACAGCGCCCGAGAACTTCGTGCCGGCGGAACCCCGTACGTTGTTCAAAGGCCCGGTTGACCTCGATGAAGCGCCGGTCCCGCAGGCGAATGATGCACTTGATAGCCGGGCTAGCCTCGAAAGCCTTGGCAAATTTCTCCTCTGACTTGCGCAACAGCTCGTGAGCGCGCTCACGTTCCAGCAAGCAGGCAATCGCGTCACCCACCATTTTGCAGCGAGCAACATCTTCGTCTGACCAGATTACGTCTCCGGAGTGCGAGTCTAACCCGACCGCACCGGTGATCACACCTGCCATGCCATAGATGGGCACCCTAAGGGTGGATGTAGCGCCTGCTTTCTTATCAAGGGCGTAGCGTTCGGCAGCTCCAGGAGGGTACTCCTCGAGCCTGTTAATTCTTGCTATCTCTCCGGCTAGAATTCTGGACTCGGTCCAGGCAAATTGCCCGAAAGGAACGTCCTGAAAGTTAGCGGCCTGGGCGGGGACGTTCGGGCCACACCATTCATGGGTGGCGCTCCATGTGCTCCGGTCTGCGGAAAACACTGTCACGTGAGCATGATCGACCCTGATGAACTGAGCGAGCTGCCGCAATGCGTCGGTTACGCTTGCGCCGACCTCGGTCGCCGTGCAGGCGCCGAAACGCGTCAGGATGCCCGTGATCAACTTGTCGAATTCGACCTGCCGACGAAGCAATTCCTCTGTCCGTTTCCGCTCTGTAATGTCGAAGTAACTACCCAGAATCAAAGTGCGCTGGCCGGAGGGAAACGGCGCCAGCCGTACCTCGCAATAGCGGTGCTCACCTTTGGCATTGTGGATTGCGCGTTCGAAGACCACTTCTCTTCCCGCTAGAGCCTGCCGATTGTGTTCCTCAATGATTGCTCGATTGGCAACCATCCCTGGATGCTGAACGTCGTAGAAATGCAGGAGGTCCGCACCCAGCAGTTCTTCGCGAGCACATCCGAAAAGCTCTTCTGCCTTGCGGTTCGCCTCGACCAGTCGATTGTCAGCCGGATCCATGACCATAACCGCTTGCGGAGCCAACTGGACCAGTAGCCGGAATCGCTCCTCGCTCTCACGTAGTGCCTGCAGGGCCTCCTTTTGGGCAGTGATGTCCTCGACAACGGCAAACAAGTAACGGGGATCACGCGTGTCCTCGTCTCGCACAGGAGCCAACCCAATCTTGATCCAAGCGGTTTGTCCATCGCTTCGGATGATCCTCTTCTCGAGCGAAGCTGTCCGGATTTCACCAGCCAACAAGCGAGGATCCACCAAGCAGTCCTTGGATTCCTCAGGCTGAACTATGTCTTGCAAGGACTTGGCGAGCAGTTCCTCCCGAGCTCGTCCCACGATCTGACACAAGCGATGGTTCACCATCTTGAACTGGCCATTGATGGCGAGATGAGCTACGCCCATTCCGACGAGGGCAAAGGTCGCTAGAAAGGGCTCCTCTTGCTGCACGAAGGACACGTTGGGTTCTTCGAATCGGATCGACATTGGCGAAGTCCTCAGTAATGCTTTGGTAAGGCAACAGTATAAAGTCGAGGTAGGCTTGGGCGCGAGTCAGAGATGATCCTGAGCGAGCTTGGGCTCGTCCGGCTAACATTTTCATTGGCTTACGGCTCTGTCCCACCTAGTGGTTCTTTGGTCAAGAACTAGAACTCCTGCCAGTTGTTGACTGCGCCGGCGGCGTGATAATTCTCCATGGTAAAGCTGAGCGATTCGGCGCTCGCTGACCGTTGCCTGTGATTGTGAGCGCCAACAGTAAGGAGATGCAATGAGTTCATACTGTAAAGTGTGTTTTGCGATCCTCACAGTAATGACCCTTAGCGTGCTGGTTTGCGTGCCTGCTTTTGGAGAGGAACCGGCGGACTTGAGCGCCCAAAGCCAGGGCACAACCGCGCCCGACCCGCCTCCACCACCGGCAACGGCTTCCAATGACGAAGGATGGCGCTTCGATCTGGCGCCTTACGTCTGGGTCCCAGGAGTCCACGGTACCGTGGGCGCTCTCGGCCATGACCTGAGCGTACATGTCTCGGGCTCCGATGTTTTGTCCGACTTCCAGGGCGGGTTGGCGGGTTTCTTTGAAGCCGACAAGAACCGCCTCGTGATCCCAGTTGACTTTATCTGGTCCAAGTTAGCTACCACCAAGGACTTCCTTTTGACAGACTTCGGTCAAACTTCTGCCCGATTGTCGTTCACCGAGACAATATTTACGCCCAAAGTTGGCATCCGGGTTGCCGACACTGAACATTTCAAGGTGGATGCGCTGTTCGGACTCCGTTATTGGTATCTGGGGCAAACGATTACACTTCGACCCTCGCAGCTCAGCAATCATGTATCCGGCAACTGGGCTGACGCGGTTGCTGGCGCG
>CAZDYZ010000357.1:0-8059 GCA_964509525.1 uncultured Acidobacteriaceae bacterium | reverse complement strand
TGGCACTTGCACGCAACCGTGGCAATAACCAGCCGTCTTTGGAGCTTCGGACCCTTGATCGCCTAACGCTTGGATTGATTGGGACAGGAGTGATATTCGCTTCGCTTGGTCTTGGTGAAGCCGTCTATCGGCTCGCTTTCTTCGATTTCGATGGAGCGACCGATCGTCTTCCGATCGAAATGCTGTTCGGGCTGGCGTTCGCTTGGATGACAACAAAGCTGGCCAGAAGGATCTACCAGCACCGTATGGAGACTTCGGCCAAGATCAGTTTGATCTGGGACCGGAACCACAAGATTCGACACGCGGTAGAAGCCATCACGCCTGTTCCCTATCCGGTGAATCAGCAGGCAATCCGTGTAATTCGTGAAGAAGTGGATCGCATTGAATGGGCGCTGACCGATATCCTGCCACGATGAGCATCTGCGAAGCGCTCTCGCGATCGTGCGAAAACCGCGAATACGCTTAGTGAGTACCTACCTTTCAACGGCGTGCCCCAGATCTCCGACGAACCCTTCGGTTCGAAGATGATAACGGCTCGCTTGTACTCTGCTCCTGTCGCACGGTACTGCTCATGCCTTTCCCTTCTGGCAGTTGACACAGAACCGACCAGTTCAAGGATCGAAGTTCCGTGGCCTCCTCGTTCAACTCAGGGCGAGCAAAGTGCTGCCCCTGTGCTGTCGGGCAAGGCTCGGGGATATCCCACTGCCAAGCCCCTACCCGGCATAGAGTTGTAGCCCTGAAGAGGCTGTTCGCGGTGAGAACTGCTTTAACCCCTCATCCCTTAGAACCTACTACGGCATTTGACAGGTGGTTTCAATGTTCATGCTTCCCATGAGAGTGCATATGCGGATGAGAGTGCACATAGGTTCCATGGGAATGGCGGTGCGCGTGCACGAGGTTAGCGCGCAGCAACAGCTGGTGGTTTGACAGGATCTCAGCGGGTGCTCCGTTTGCGGTTAACTTCCCGTCCTCGAGCACTACGATGCGGCCAGCAATGTCCTCCACTATTTCCAGTTGATGGGTGGCGGTGATCACAGTTTTGGACGACTCCTGCCACTCCTGGATCAAGTCAATGATCTGACTCTGACTGCGCGGATCGAGACTTGAAGTCGGCTCATCCAACAGTAGGACTTCAGGATCTAGCACAATCACCGACGCGAGCGCCACTCGTTTCTTCTCGCCACCAGAGAGTCGATACGGCGGACGATCACGGAGATGAGCAATGCCCATCAGTTCCAAAGAAGCCATCACTTCGGACGATATTTTCTCCTTCGGCCACTTCAGCTGTAGCGGTCCAAAGGCAACCTCATCGAAAACCGTGGGGTTGAATAGCTGCACGTCAGGATTCTGGAAGACAAGTGATACTTCTCTCCGGAATGAAAGAGCAAAGCCGTCCTGGCTCATCAGTTCAGCTGTGAGAGGGCGTCCTCTAAATCGGACTACGCCCATCGAAGGGAAGCAGAGCGCATCGAGGATTCGGAGCAACGTGGACTTACCGGAACCGTTAGCTCCGAGCAAAGCGACGCTTTCTCCTTGCGCAACCTGCAGAGACAGTTGCTGCAACGCCGGTACCCGATCGTAGTGAAAGCAGACGTCCTGTAAATCAAAAAGCGAAGCCAACGCTGGTTTACCTTCCTATCCACACGGCGATGATACCGACAGTGAGAAATACGAACAACACAACATAATCCCACGACTTCATGCGGAACTCGGTAAGGATGGGAATGTTTGCGCGAAACCCTCGGGACTGCATGGCCAGGTAGACATCATTGCTGAGATCAATGCTCTTGCTGAGCAACACGCCGGCGGTTCGGGTTGCTATCCGGCGTCGGTCGGCGCCTCGCAATGAACCTATTGTTCGGCTTAGGCGCGAGTCCCACATCTGGCTCGCAGTTTCGACCAGAAGAAAGATGTAACGATGGGTCATCGCCAGCATCACGATCGCTTCCTCCGGTAGGTGGAACGAGTGCAGCGCCTTTAGCACGTGGGTCCAGGGAGTACACAGTATCAGCACTGTGCTGAGCGTCACGGCGGTTTCTGCCCGTGCGATGAGCATCGCAGCAGCTCTCAGGCCTTGTGCCGTAACGTGCACTGAGCCCCCTGCAAATGTCACAACAGGGTTACCCGACGTTATGAAGATCGCAGGCAGGGCTATCACTCCGGTAAAGGCCAGAACCAGAAGCCATATGCGCTTAGCCAGAGTACTGATACTGACGTTAGAAAAAACTGCAATCATCACTGCCGCCAAGAACAGTGCGAGCACAACGGTGAGCTTGCGAGAGAGTACGACTGCCAGCACGAGGACAAACAAGCCTATTACTCGGACCCTGGGATCGAGCAACTGTAACAGTCCACGCTGGCGCGCAATCTCCTCCGAAATCAGCGCGTGGGCCAGTGCACGGGTAAAACTCAAAACTGTTGCTTCGATGAATGCGCCTCGCTTCATCCAGATCATCTCGTCGCTCGTCGCCGCTCCCAACAGCTTTGCACCAGAAGCGAAATTACAAGCAGGAGCCCGACGCCGAACATAGCAGACAAAAGATAGCCGAAGCTGGCACTCTTGACGAAAGTAGGCGCATAAGACGGGAACGGCGCAGTCCAGAGGTTCGCCAGACGTTGCATTCCAGCGGGAATAGCTTCCGGCTCGGCTGCCGCTGCGGCATTCTGGGCAATAGATCCGGCTTTGACAAACTCGGAAGGCGGCCATTCACTCCACGCTTTGCCCGCAGCGAGGATTCCCAGAGGAGTCAGCAGCATGAGGAGAGCAACCGCAACCCACAACCGACGAGGAGACTTGGCCAAGGCGCGAGCGGCAGACGGTGACTCTTTCCTACCAGACAGCTCCCCGGAAGTGCGTTGTAGCAGGCCCGGATCGGAAACTTGGAGGTATGCTACGAGACCGGCAGAAATCACGGCCTCAGCCAATCCGGCAAACGTCAGGTGTCCGATCATCATGGCCGGCACGGCGATGCTGAATCGATAAGGTGCGTACAGCGGTGTCCCATTGGCATCGTGAAATAGAGCAGGCTGAAGTCCAAACTCGATCGCGCAAACCAAGGCCGCGGCATTCACGGCCAGATATCCGGCGATGGCAGCCGCCAAGATTCTTCGTCTGGATGTGATACCCGCACCGGCAGCGATCAAGCTGTAACTTCCGTAGGCCACCAGCGAGCCTACAATCGCCATGTTGCAGCAATTTGCTCCCAGGGTAGTAATTCCGCCGTCACCAAAGAATAGTGCCTGAATGGCAAGGGAGATGGAGATAGCCAAAACCGCGCCCGATGGGCCAAGCACGATAGCAGCAATGGTCACTCCAATTGCATGGCCAGTCGTACCTCCGGGCAGCGGCAGGTTGAACATCATCACCACGAATCCGAACGCTGCGAATACAGAAATGAGCGGGACGATGCGGCCTGCTACCGTGGAGAAGCGCTTGAGGCGGTGCAAAGCGGTATACCATCCGGTGATGGCACCCGCATACAGGGTGGCGCACGTGGAAGGGCTCAAATATCCGTCAGGAATATGCATGCAATGTCGTCACAGGCTAGGTGTCATAATCCTAACTTATTCGCTGCGCATTAGTTTGTGAGTAGGAACCGGATGAGGAGTGTCGGCTTGGGACGACCTCAGGGGCCGACTTCCTCCGAAGGCCCACGTCGCTGCGTGGGCAACGCGCTCGCGATGGTATCGCTGACCCGCTTTATCAGTAAATCACGATTAGGAGAGCTGCGCGGATCGACAGGCGCGTGGAACACAACCTTCGCCCTGCCAGGCCGTAGTGCGAAGCGCGTCCTTGGCCAGATTTCGAAGGTCCCAAGTAGGGTGACAGGAGCGATGAATGCTCCCGATTCGATCGCCAGGTGAAATGGCCCCTTCTTGAATGTCAGCAGCCGGCCGTCGGCCGAGCGCGTCCCCTCAGGAAAAGTAACCATGTGTAGTCCTTGCCGCAAAACCCGGATGGCAGCATTCACGCTCTCGATAGCGGCTTCGTGATCACTACGATCCACGGGGACAAGACCGGCAACCTTCATACCGGTTCCGAGGATGGGGATAAGGAAGAGCTCCTTTTTCACCAGCACCGAACAGCGGCCGGGAATGCTGGGAATCAGGATGGGCGGGTCAAGGTTGGACGCATGATTTGCCATGAAGATATAGTTCTTCCCGGGCTGCAGGTGCTCCATTCCGCTGATATCGATTCTCACCCCTACAAGCCGCACGCCCACCTTCGCCAGCCAGGTTCCTACGCGATAAAGCGGACTGACGTTGCTGCTAACCCATGCAAACAACACCAGCGGCGGACCCACGATGAGCAACGAGACTCCCCAGAAAGTCAGCATGGTAAGGGCGCGGATCACAGATCGCCTCCGGGTTCATCATCGCCACGAATCCATGCCGCCCGATGTGCACGCTGTTTTGGAGTTACGCCTGGCAGGTCATGAAACTCACAAATCCGGTCCTGTCGCGAACCAAGTCGCAGGATCAGCTCCCGCTTCCCCCTCCTGTTCTCGATCTCAAGCCGAACAGTCGTGCCCGGGAGCATTCGGGAGAGCTCATCGTCCAGGGAGCTATCGGCCGGTGTACCGTTGATGGCAATTATTCGGTCACCTTTGACCAAGTCCGCGTGCTGTGCTGCGCTGTTGGGTTCAACGCGAAGAACCTCGGGTTGACCGCCAAGGCCGGTGGTCGTGGTAAACCCTGCCGTGGCGACGTCTATTGTCCTCGCGACAAGATGCAGACCGGCAAACTGGAAGAATGCATCGTAGGGAATTTCTTTCACTCCCGCTACATAATCACGGAAGAACTGAGTAAAGCTCTGTCCACCACTTACGGTTTCAGCTGCCTGCTGTACACCCTCGGAATCAGGGAAGAAGAGGTGTTGCATGGCATAGTGCTCGTTCATCCAGTGAAACAAGTCACGCAATGACTTCCGGCCGCCCGTTAGAGCTCGAATGCGGAGGTCAAGCAAGACACCGAGAATATCTCCCTTGTTGTAGTAGCTGATGCTGCGCTCGGGGGAACGGTAGAACGCGATGTCTTCGAACCAGGCATTGAGGCTCGACTCTTCCGCCGACTGCCAGGTGTGCGCAGAACTCATTTGCAATTCGGTGATCTCAGCTGCCACTCGCTTCAGATACGTCGCCTCGTCGATCAGTCCAGCGCGGACCAGCAGGATGTCGCCAACCGTGCTGGTTACGCCTTCGCTAAACCATAGAGCGCGCGTATCATTCCCGCGCTGGTAATCGATGGGCTCGAGGGACTGCGGCCGAATGCGCTTAACATTCCACAAGTGGAAGAACTCGTGCGCGCTCACGTCAGCCAAGGGCATCAGACTCTGCCGCAAGCGCTGGGCATTCACACCTATGGAGGTGCCATACGCGTGCTCCATGCCACCACTAGCATCGCTGTGCGGAAAGGCGTAGAGAAAGGTGTATTCGTCATAAGGGCGGTCCTGCATCCAATCGACAGCGGCATGGGTAATCTTGCGAAGAATCTCCTGCAGGTTTCCCATGTCGTAATCGGCTGGACTGGCACTTACCACAACGTTGTATGTCGCTCCATCTTCCTGAAACGACGACTGCCGGAAAGTTCCTGCTTCCGCTGGGCTGTCAACTAGTTCATCGTAACTGCGAGCAATTCCAACGACCTGGTCAACCCTTCCGGGCTCGGCTCCGCCCAAGACATGAATATCACGCATCGCCCAACTGGCAGGAACATCAAGCAGCCTGAGACTCATTGGTTGTGTCCGCCACCCCGGGGAATACATAAGTACCATCGCCCAGTTGAAAAAGCCGTGGTCAGCATTAAGCATGCTGCCGAACGGACCGGGAGTGTCGAGATGAATGTCGTAACTCACCACGATGCAGCCCGGGGGTGCAGTGACCTCCCACTCGCTGGGTTTTGTGTTGTGGGCTTCGGCAGCCGCGCCTGATGCGTCCTGTGCACGCACATGTTCCACGTTTGCCGCAAAGTAACGCCGCTGGTACAGAGCGTTCCACACCGGCATGTCCAGCGTGCGCTTTCCTTCTCCTTCCCGGATGCGAATGTTGACATGGGCAAGGTGATGTGCAGGATCAGCCAACGAAACGAAATACTCAGTCAGCTGGGGATGTAAACTCACAGGCGAGGTACAGGTCACCGGCGTGGTGGCCGCAGCGGTGTTCGGGAATAGAATTCCCAGGCCTGACAGGCCAAGGATCAGAAGTCGAATGGGGCTAGTCACGCTGGGGTCGAAACCTCAGCGAGAGATTTGAGCTTAGCAGGCAGTTTTTCGTATATGTCGCCAAAGCCGCCATTGGAGAGAATGGTGACTACGTCTCCCTTGCGAAGCTGCGGAGCGATCGATTCCACGATGGCATCAGCGGTATCGAGTAGCCGCGCGGGGATATCAGACGCCTTCAATGCCGTAATGACTGCTATGGGATCCAAACGTTGCTGCTCCGGGATCGCCTCTGACTTGAAGACCCCGGCCAGCACTACTTCATCCGCCAAAGTTAGACTTTGCGCCAATTCGGTTTGAAACACCTTTCGGCGTAGCGTGTTTGAACGGGGTTCCAAGATCGCCCACAGCCGACGTCCAGGGTAGCGAGTACGTACTGCCTTCAGCGTTTCGGCGATGGCTGTGGGATGGTGGGCAAAGTCATCAATGATAGTAATGCCGTGAACATGCGCTCTGACCTCCAGCCGCCGTTTCACGCTGCGGAAGCTTTGCAAACCCGCCCGAATCTTGTCTGCGCTGATTCCATAATTGGCAGCCATGGCCGCAGCTGCGGTGGCATTCAGCACGTTATATTCACCGGCGAGCTGAAACTCGAACTCGCCCCACGACTCACCGTTGTGCAATACACGCCATCGTGTTACGGCCGTTGTGTATTCAATACCTGTAATGCGCCAACTGGAGCCTTCCCCAAGGCCATATCGCTCCACCCGGCACAAGGCACGGCTGATAGATTCGTCAATGTTGGGATGCCCATCCCATGCGATCAACAATCCGCGGCGCGGAATCAGGTTCACCAGCCGCTTAAACGCGGTCTTCATTTCGTCGAGGTTTCTGTAAATATCGGCGTGGTCGAACTCGACCGAGGTTAGAATGACAGCGTCCGGGAAGTAGTGGAGAAATTTCGGCCCTTTGTCGAAGAAAGCCGTGTCATATTCATCACCCTCCAGAATAAACTGGCGTCCCGAACCCAGCATGAAAGAGCTGCAAAAGTTTTCTGGAATTCCCCCGATAAGGAAACTGGGAGCGTGCCCGGCGAAGTAGAACAGCCACGCCAGCAATGACGCGGTTGTGGTCTTACCGTGTGTCCCCGTCGCCACTAACCTCTCGTGTCCGACCAGGAACTCGTCATATAAGACTTGAGCCATTGATTTCAGAGGAATTCCATGGTCAAGCACGTACTCCAGCTCGGGATTACCTCGTGATATCGCATTGCCAACTACCACCAGATCGGGTCGCGGTTGCAAGTTGGCTTCCACAGGAGGCCGCACTGGAATAGCCAGCGAAGCAAGTAAATCTGACATTGGAGGATATACTGCACTGTCAGATCCTGTAATGTACAGCCCGCGCGCCTTAAGCATTCCCGCCAACGACGCCATGGCTGTACCGCAAATGCCAATCAAGTGGATATGCTTTCGCGTCATAACTTTTGGGCTATCGCTGGGGTGCCCGGCGCGCACACTGCGGCCTCGTATTCGAGCGTAACCTTCTTGTCGACGTTAAGCGTCGCCTGCACGCCCAATGGCAGTGTGAAATTCTTACTGGAAACATGTCCGGACTTCAGCCCGAACACAATCGGCACCTGCAAGCCACCTAGAATGCGCACGATGACTTGTTGCAGCGTGAAGTCGTCACTTCCGTGCGGCCCGCAATTCAGCATCTCCCCGAAGATGATTCCCCGGACGCCGTTCAACTTTCCCGCATATTGCAATTGTGTGATCATGCGGTCGATGCGGTAGGGCCTTTCACTGAGGTCTTCTAAAAACAGAATCCTACCTTCGGTCCTAATCTCGGACCGCGTGCCCAGTGATGTACACAACAGCGACAGGCAGCCTCCATACAGCT
>CAZDYZ010000356.1:0-2407 GCA_964509525.1 uncultured Acidobacteriaceae bacterium | reverse complement strand
CACCGGAGTGGGACATCACCATCGTGGACGAGAACCTCGGCGTGCCTGACTATCCTGCTATGCCGCGGCCGGACTTGGTGGGCATTACCGCATTCACCTCGCAGGCGAACCGTGCCTACGATGTGGCCGCTCACTTCCGGCGCTTGGGCGTGCCCGTTGTCATGGGTGGCATTCATGCAACTATGTGCCAGGACGAGGCCATGGAGCGTGTGGACTCGGTCGTCACCCGGGAGGCCGAACGCGTCTGGCCGCAAGTCCTGGAGGACAGTCGGCGCAGGTGCCTGAAGCGCCATTATGACGGAGGGTTCGCCGAGATAGACAGGATTCCGCCCGCCCGGCACGATCTGCTGACTGGAAGTTATGCCATGGGAGCCATTCAGACCACGCGCGGCTGTCCCATGAACTGCACCTTCTGCAGCGTGACGGCGTTCAACGGGGCCCACTACCGCCTGCGGCCCATCCCGGATGTCGTGCGGGAATTCCAGTTGATCCGTGAGAAACGCGTTCTGGTGGTGGACGACAACCTCATCGGCACACGCCCGGAACACATCGCCCACGCTAAGAACCTGTTCCGCACCATGGCACAGGCGAACCTACGAAAGGAGTGGATTGCCCAGGCCACCGTCAACTTCGGCGATGACGAAGAACTCCTGGCGTTGGCCGCGAAGGCCGGCTGCAGAGGCGTTTTTATCGGCTTTGAATCCCCCACGCCGGAAGGGCTTCAGGAGCTGGGCAAGAAATTCAACCTTCTGAAGGGCCGGGACTTGCGCGCCTCCTTGCGGCGAATCCAGCGGCACCACATTCTGGTGGTGGGTTCCTTTATCATCGGTCTGGACAATGACCAGCCAGGCATCGGCAAGCGCACCGCAGCCGCCGCCAGGCAGTACGGCGTGGATAATCTCAACGCGATGTTTCTCACTCCCTTGCCCGGCACGCGCCTGTGGGACCAGATGAAATCCGAAGGCCGCATCACTCTCGATACGTTCCCGGAAGACTGGAAATACTACACGCTGACCTTCACGGTGGCGCGGTGTAAGCATTTCTCTCCGGACAGCATCATCGAAGAAATGATCTCCTGCGACCGAGAGTTCTATTCCATGCCGCGCATTCTGTGCAGAGTGTGGAGCAACCTATGGCAACGCCGCGCGCCGCTGATCGCCATGCTAGGCGCTCTTTCGTACAGGAGCAATCTCCGGCTGAATTGCCGGGCCTACGCGAAGTTTAAGTGTCAACAGGGTTATAGGTTTACAGGTCGGATTGATGGGGCAGGGTCCATTGAGCAGAACGTGCCAGGGGTTGGGGACAGGAGTGATGAATGCTTAAGGGGAGCGGCGCGATAGTATCTTGATGAAGGGCCTCCGCCGATCCTGGCTCTTCTCACTCTTAGCTCTGGAACAACCCCAGCTGATCTGCCGTCGTGGCGGCACTCGATGGCCTGCGTGAGGCCTTACGCCTGGGCGCACGTTCAAGTGACATACCGAACATGAGGAGTTGTGTCACCACTACCGGTATTGGTGGTAACGGCGGAATGATGACTTCTGGTACATCCCTCTCCGGAGGTTCTGCTTCCGTTTCCGATGGTGATGTCTCCACTGCCCGAACTCCGAATACTTCCGCCTGCTGCCTTTGCAGCTGCTTCCAGACCGCGTCTGCATTCTCCCCGATTCCTTTCTCCGTCACCAGCTCCCTGGCCATCGCCATCAGGATGTCATCACCATCGTCGATGGCTTGCAGTCCGTCGCTGGCGAATTTGCCTTCCATCGCCAGTGACACCAGCAGCTTCTTCCCCATAAGCCGGAGGCACGCCTCCTGCATGGTCCCGGCGTAGTAGAAGAATTTCACGTTTACATTCTTCTTTTGCCCGATCCTCCACGACCGCCGGCTGGCCTGACGCAGCGTGTAAATGGAGTAGCCCGTCTCATAAAAGATGATGTCGGTCATGGCCCAGAGATCAAGTCCGGTTTGAACCAAACGCGGATGGGCAATGCATACCTGCATGCCTGCTTGAAGTTGCCGCTCGTACCAAGCCTCCCGTTGCTCCGGTGGAACTTCAGTGGTCAGCACGGCCACCCGGATGCCTTCCTTCGCCAGGATGCTTTCCAGCCGACGTGTTACGTCTCTTTTCTGTGTGTACACCGCATACACCTGTACCGACCTTCCGCGGGAAATCGAAGATTTAATTTCCTCAATCAGCCGCCGCTCCTTGGCGTAAACGAAGTTCTGATCCAAATCTGGGGTAGATGCAATCAGGAAAGGTTCCCGACGCTGGGTCTCAGGATTGAATTCGCGCCCCATCAAGTCCCCGAACCCGAAGGGCCGGTCAGGGTAAGCAAGCAGAGCATTCAACGCCACGCTGATCACCGACTGGTTGCCTCGGTGCTCGCGGAGTGCCTTCTTGATGTCCTCT
>CAZDYZ010000355.1:0-12747 GCA_964509525.1 uncultured Acidobacteriaceae bacterium | reverse complement strand
GCTCCGGCGGTGGCGCCGTTCACCTCGATACCGGTCAATTGCGGCGCTCCCGAATACGGCCCACAGCAGTCAGGCAGCCCGTACCCAGGAAACCGTCTAGCACCGAGAGCAGAGCTCGGGTGGCGGTAATGCGCAGCACCGGCGCAGCGGAAACAAATCGACTTCCCAATATGTGGCAAATCTGCGGGGCAAATACTGCGAGCGTAATCGCTACCGGTACGCAGAGGAACAACAGCATATTAAGCAACCGGGCCCGCAGGGCAAGCAGACCCTCAATGCGACCAGCTTCGAATAAGCGTGTCATCACGGGCAACACTGCATCGGCAGCCGCATAGGTAAAGGTTGGAAATACGTTAGCGAGCGTGATAGCTGTGGCGAGCAGACCGACCTGCTCTCGAGGGGCAACCAGTCCGAAGGCAACGATTGCCACCCTTTCGTATCCGATCTGGGTAAGCGAGTAGGAGTAATAATGCCAGGAATTCCTGAGCACGCGAGCAAATTCGGTAACGGTAAAAGAAAGCCGTGAGGGCCATGATGGGCGAAGCTGCCATAACCGAAGCATGAGAACGGCAGCTGATTTTGTGGTCAGCAGCACAAGCAGCTGAAGCACCGACAGCCGATAACCTATGACCGTGGCAACTACCGCGATGGTTGCTATCGAGTTCAGCACGGCGCCTGGTACTACTGATCGGGAACGTAACAGGGCGGTGAGAATCCCGCTGCACAGCAGCGAGGTGCCTTCCAAATTTGTGACGATGAAGGCAGCGCCCATACACGCAACATAGAAATTGCCACGCTGTACGGAATACAGGATGGCGAGTACTTCGATGATCGAGGCCCCCAGCGTAGAAACGATGGAAATAGCCAGAATAGGGGCCACCTCAGCTGGATTGGCAGCTACCGACCTGCCTGCATATCGGGTGAGGCCAAAATCCAGAACCGTATTGACGAGGCCTCCGAGCGCAAGAACTGTGCTATACAAACCGAAGTTTGCTGGACCGAGATAGCCGACCATGGCCAGGCCAGCAAACATAGTGGCGAACCGTAAACCTACCCGGTCGACCAGCAGCCATAGGGCGGTTTTGCCGAATATGCGCATGATCTGATGCCCATGCTCCGGGAGGTCCAGGGCTGCATTCGACTTTTCATCCCGGGCTACCGACGGGCTTTCGTCCTGCCAAGCGGCTGTTTTTTCGTCCTGCATATTAGGAGTACCACCCCGCCAAGCGTAGCTGTCTCAGAACAAAAGGAAGGCTAATACAGGTCCAGAGCGGCCGAATATCGTTGATATTGCCGGTATTCATCATGTTGATAAGCTCGATTACAAGAAAGGCCAAAATCATGTTGGCAGCCGGTCGCAATTCCTCATTGGCATGCCAGAACTCTGCGCAGGTCCTTCTTAAGGCTGCGATTATGAGACAGCAAAACGACAGAGCCGTAGCCAATCCTAATTCCGAGCTTATCTCCAGCAGCGTATTGTGAGGCCAACCACTTTCTCCGGCTACGCGAGTCGGAAATCCATCAATTCCCACTCCTCCCAGAGGATGCTCTGTTGTCAATCGCCATCCGATCCGGGCCAGCTCCGCGCGTCCACCCATAAGTGCATCCGCGCTTTGAACATTTCTGAGCTGGGCCAGGTAATTGAACGAGGCTTTAGGGATGCCAACGGACAGCAACACCAAAAGACCGAGGGATCCGAAGACCAGGGAGTCGAAGAACAATTGTCCCGAGCTGAATCCGACCTTCTTTCTTAAGTACAGGCTGAGCAGCACGCCCAAAATGAAGCCCAGGAAGGGTCCTCGGCTGCCGGACCCGACCATGGCAATCGCCAGCAACCCCATCAGCGAGTACAAGAATGTCCTGACGATTATGTTTTTTCCTGGCAACAGACCAAACCAGATAATCAAAAGCCCCAGTACGGCATCATGACCAAGCTGGATCGTATCTCCGCTCGGCGTCGTGAGTCGATCGTAGCCTCCGAGGCTGCCAAACGATGTCGCGCTAGCGACCAAACCGGCAGCCAATAGGGTTAGGAAGAATCGGTTTATTTTTGTGGGGGAGGTCAAAATAACGAAAGGCGAGATGATACAAAGACCACTGATGACCAAGAAGCGAGCAGTTTTTTCAAGGCCTGGCTCAAAATGCGGAGTGTAAGTCAGGCTCAGAAGCATCATAAAGACGATAGGGACGTAAAACGAAAACTCCCAGGGAAGAGGTAGGATGGACTTCTTCCAAAGGCCAATTGCCACCGCTGGGATGAGCATGAGCAGTAGCAAGACGGTCAGGTCGATGGGCAGCTCTGGGAGTTGTCGAGCTCCCTTAAAGCTTCCAATCATCATCAGGCAAGCCAAAGTAACTTCGGGGAACCTCAGTAGCAGGAGAGCAACGGCTAGGGCCAAAGGTATAGCAAGAACGATAAATCCAAAAGTACCTATGCTCGCAATGATGCCGCCACTCACGGCGATCGTGATGGTGGCGATCCAGAACGACCGCGAAGCTCCCGCACTGATCCCGTATTCGTTCTGTGACCCGATAAACATTTCCCATCCTTGAACAGGCTTCAAGCTTGTTTGACACCCCTGTCTGCGGGCCCGGCTAAGACATCGGCGAGGCCCAATTGGCTGACGTGTGGGTCGAAGCCTTCATTGCTTCCTGCAATACCAAAGGAGTCTTTCCGCCGGGTCTCATAATCGGCGCCGCCGCCAACTGTGTCTCTACTACGGAATCCTTACCCAGAAGGTAGGCGATCTCGCTCTGGACCTTTTGAAGCTCCCGTTCGGCAACTGCTCCGTCCCCGACAGCACGGACTAACACCTGGCCTGGCTTTTGCTGGACAAACTGGCAGAAGCGGAACGCTGTCGTCCCTTTCAAGACCTGATTCACCGATCGCGGTGAGAAAACGCGACCGTCGGCCGCAAAAAGCAGATCGCTTTCTCGTGTCATGCCCGGGTCGACCAAAGGCGCCCACCGCCCACAGGGGCAGTGCTGGGTGGCACTCCATCCACCGCGATCTCCTATCCGGTAGCGGATGAAGGGCATGCTTTCGTTGACCAACCCTGTCCACACGAGGTAGCCGGTCTCTCCCCGAGGAACGCTCTGATTGTCTTCATTCAGGACCTCAAGAAATGCAAAGTCAGGATTCAGGTGCATGCTTCCCTGCTCGCATTGCTGAATGAGCCCGCACAACTCGGTGTTGCCATAGGTATTGAACAAGCGGGCCGAGAAAGCCGACTCAAGCTTCTCCCGCAAAAAGGGATGTACCGGTTCTCCGTCCGTGAATATGGCGCGCATGGGAATGGGTTCGCCCGAGGCTAGGACAAAATCAGCAAGTATGGTCAGGACCGACGGAAATCCTTCTAAGACCCATCCCTTATGTTTCCTGAAGAACGATATATAGTCGGGCGCAGTTACCGGCGACAAATGGAAGATGCTGATGAATGTCTGCCGCTCGGCGGCATTGTGTATCCAGTAGGGAGGGGACTTTCGATGTGGCGGCACTACGCGATTGCCGAATGCCGTGATGCGGGGAGTTTTCGGCTGCACGCCCGCCCAGCGAAACTGTTGCATCCGGAAAGCCCAATTCTTCTGCATGACTGAGGCCGTGTAGCATACCTTGAGGCTCGATCCGGTCGTCCCTGTCGTCGCCACGAGGATGCGCTCTTGGGGAGGAATAGATCGATTGATCATGGCCGCAGCATTTTCCCGGACGTCAGTGCGCGACAGAACCGGAAGTCGAGACCAGTCAGAGATAGACTCTAGCGGCAGAGAGGGATAAGACTCATAGAAGGGGCAATTCCGCTGGGCCACATCCAGCAACCTTCGCAAACTTCTCAGTTGCCGCTGTTTTATTTGTGATGGATTCAACCGTTCATTTGCTACGAGCTCATCAAGCATCCTGAACGTTTCCGGGGCATAACGATTGCGCGCGAGGGCCAAGCCTCGTACGCTCGTAAGTCCTGATCGGATGAACGAAGGCATACGGTCATACACCTGCTGGAGCTCGGCTGCTCTTGAGCGATACCATTTCTCGATCACTACCAGTTTCCTCTCGACTGGATTGAGATCATCCAGCCTGTTTTACTAATCAACACCGAGAGCCGTTTAGCTATATCGCAGAGCCCGTTAAGGCAAGCTGCAATGGGCGCCCTCATCCATGTTCCTGCAAAAGAGTCGAATAAAGCCGAAACAGCCTATGCTGCTCCGGAGCTGCGTTAAAGCGTGTCCGAACGGCTTCCCTCGCTTGTTCACCCATCCACAATGCTTTCTGGGGATTGCTGAGCAAGTTGAGGATGGCGTTGGCGAACTGCTGCGCATCTGTGGGATCCACCAGGTGTCCGTAGATCCCTTCGCGGAAGAACATGCGAATGGGCGGCAGGTTGCTGGCCACAATGGGAAGACCACAAGCCCAGTATTCAAACAGTTTCGTCGGGATGTTCTTGAGAAACTTCGGGATTGGCTGCAACGGTGCGACACCGACGCGAGCCTGCGACAGCAGCAAGGCTACTTGCTCATGTGGAACCCGAGCCAGGAGCTCAAAGCAGTCAGCAATCTTCTTCTCTGCCGCCTTTCGGAGGAACTCTGCCCTAAACTCCGGCCGGTCACTATAGCCAAACATAAGCACCTTAGGACGTAATCCTCGTTGAACAATTTGTTCTACAGCGTCAAGCAGAACAAAGACACCGGTCCTCTCGGACATTCCGCCCGAATAGACAATGTCATAGTCCTTGGCACTAGCTGTGATTTCGTCAGGAGTCTTCTGGGAGAACAGATCAATTACAGGGAAGTTGTAGAAAACCATCCTGCGCGCGGAGCGCTTCCTGAACCCGCCGCGCAGGTACTGTCGAAGAACCCCGGGATCAGCAGTTATCACCGCATCCAGGCTGTTGCAGGCCAGAGCCTCGACCGCATAAACCAGCTTGCTTAAACCCTTTCCAATCCAGTCTGACCACCACTGCCGGGTCAGCACCATGGAGGGGAAGTCTTCGAACATGTCGTAGACAACGCATTTTCGAAATAACAACTTGAGGAGTATGGCAACGGGAACCAACTGGAAGGTGTGAATGTGATAGATGTCTGCTCGCTCCTCGAGGGCAGGCGCGATGATCATGGGCGTGCTGATCAGCTTGCCCAAAGCACTGCTTAAGCACTTGAACGACCGTAGCCTGAAATTACCGTGAATGCTTTCTTCAGGGTTGGGGGAAATCAAAGTGACGGACGCACCGGAGCGAGCAAGTGCGTAACACTGCCGATTGACAATGCGGGAAGTCCGTATCGCAATGGTGGACAGCACGCAGACCTTCTTGCCTGCCAGGGGCGAGGTCTGCTGGGAGCCGTTCGAAATGGAGTGTGCAGGCATCGAGGGGACAGCCAGTTATGCGTAGTACTCCCGATAGGGAAGCTGCTTTACGGAAACGGCGTTCAAGGCGACTGCCAAAATAGGAACGCTAAGGCGATCGACGATGCCCACGGCCGTATCGAGTGATCGTCTGTCGGTCACGGCCGAGCGCGCTACGATAACTGCCCCATCGGTGAGCACGGCCAGGAACCGTGCATCTGCAAAGGGCAAAATGGGCGGGGAATCAACCACCAGGAATTCGTGCTTAAGGCCGAGATGGCCAATCAGTGCCTGAAAGCGAGTGGACATAAGGGTTTGAATGGGATTTCCGCGAGCTATCCCGGAGTGAACCACGGTCAGGTTCGCGTGATCGCCGGAAGGACTATCGATCTGTTCCAGCGAGATCGATTCGTTGCAATAATCGAATATCCCGGGGGCATCGTCTTCAGCAGGTTCCAGAAGGGTATTGACTTTTCTGAAGTCAGCATCGACGAAACACACATCCCCCTTCTCAGCCAGAGCGAGCGCCAGATTGTATGCCAGGGTCGTTTTCCCTTCTTTCGGGAAGGGAGAGGTAACCAGGATGGCTTTGAGCTGCTGTTGCCTCTGGGCGAGCAAGAGAGTGCTTAACAAAGACCGCATACTCTCGGCTTCCTTCGACTCGGGTCTTTCCAGCATGAACTTGTTGAGCCGATTTGCCCTGTTCTGCTTTGTGCTGCTCAAGCGAAACCGGTAGCGGCCCAGGGACAAGTGGGGACCTGCCGGCGCAAGCGTGGCGAAGTGTGGTACCACAATTAAGGTTCGATCACTGCCTAAACAGCGCACGTCGTCCACGGAGCGAACGCTGCCGTCCATGCCGTCTCTTGCTATGCCCGCGGCCACCCCACCTATCCACGAAACCAGAAAGGCGATCGGCAACATGAGCGTCAGTTTGGGCCAGGTTGGACTGTTTAACACGCGTGCCTTGTCAATGACGGTGATGTTGCTCGACTTGGACGCCGCCGATATCCCAGCTTCTTTTACGCGCGCGTAGAGTGCATCATAAAGGTCTTGGTTGGCCTGCGCTTCCCGGCGCAGAATTGCATAGTGTGACATCTGGCTTATCTGCAGGGTCGTGTCTTTCACCTCTTCCTGCAAACTGTGTTCACGGTTACGGGCTGTGGCAAATCCCGCCTGAATTTCCCCGACGATGGCTTGCTCCTGGACCTGAACCTGGTGCTGTAGCTCAGCGATCTGGTTCTTGAGCCTGGTGACGACAGGATGATTTTCGCCGTAGCTGACCTCGGCCTCTGACAACTGTCCCCGCAGCTCCACCAGTTTTTCCGTGATCTGCTGGACGACCGGATTCGATCGGAACTGCGGCACCGAAGCCGCATCGCCCTGCAGAACCCTCCTTAGATACGACTCCATCTGGATCTTGTCTGCTTGGGCCTGGGTGTATTGGCGGATCAGTTCGCCTTCCCGCTCGGACACAGTGTTCTGTTTGTCGTCAATATCGGCAATGCCATATTGTTTTTGGTAATTGGCGAGCGCTTCATTGGAGGCGAACGCCTTGGTGCGTATGTCATCCAGTTGGCGCGACAGCCACTCCGACGATTTCATTACGGCTTCGTATCGCGCCGCGTAGGTTTCAGTGACGTAACGATTAACCAGGGCATTGGCCACCCGCGACGACAGTTCCGGGCTAGGTGTTTTGAACGACACTTCAATGAGTCGACTGTTCTTGACCGGAGTAACTGTCAGGTGGCTCCTGACATAATTGAGGGCAATGACCTCCGCGGCGCTGAGATGAGTCTCGTCGCTGATTTCAGTACGACGGGTTTTATGCCGGAGAAGAGCCAGAAGCTGATCGAGATGAATGCGCTCCTTTAACGTGGCCAGGATATCCTTTTTCATCACCACCGGATCCTGGTCCAACTTCAACTGCCGTATCACGTCAATGGCGAGGTCCTCACTCTTCAGTATGTCTGCTTGGGTTCCGATGTAGTCGGGCTCACTGATACCCTGAGCCTCGGATTGCAGAGAGAATGCCTCGGAACCAGGGGGATCAATGACTACCCTGGCAGTTGATTCATACATAGGAACGACGAGGAGTAGTGCACCGGAGATGATCACAAAACCCAGGCATGCCACCATCACGATGAAGCCGCGTTGCCGTCGAATCGCAGCGATCGTGTACTTCAGATCGGAGAGTTCCAGAGTCGGGGTGGAGCGATTTGGCAGATGTCCGGTCAGTGGAACAATTCCCCCGGATGGCTCGAGGCTCGAAGGCTGGTTGTAATTGCTGTTCATAAAATTCATCCCGAATCCTTATCTCCACAGTTCAGGCTTGAAGAATATGGCGCCTACCATCGTCCATAGATAGTCAAGCCGGTCGCGGTTAATACAATCGCGTCGAGGGTTCTTTTTCCTGCTGTTTTCGCCGCACTTGACGGGACAAAAATGATGTCATCGGCTTGCAGGTAGGGATCGGCCATCCGGCTGGTTAGGATTTTCTTCAGCTGCAGAGGGCTTTCTTCTCTTCCTTTTGCGGTGGTTCTTATCAGCTTGCTGTTGTTCAATGCTGCGGTTGAGACAGCACCTCCGGCCAGAGCAAGGGCTTGCAGCACACTAAGATTGCCGGTATTGTCCATCACATAGCCACCGGGTTTATTGACCTCCCCGACTACGTAAACGACTCCTGCCCGCTCCACAACCACGCTGTCACCCGCTGACAGGCTGGGATTCTGACCCGGCGCAGAGGCCCCGTTCTGGACCTGCAGGATCTGGGTTTTGTCCGAGCTGTCGGCGTGCTCGATGACAATATGCTGCCCAGCCCGGCTGGTTAACCCGCCCGCAACCGCTACTGCATCCACCAGGTGCATTGGGCCGTTCATGGGGTAGACACCGGGTTTCTGTACTTCGCCAGAAACAGAAATCGAATGCTGGACGCCATACTCCACGACCACCAGGTTTACTTGTGCCTGCTTGTAGATGCCTCGCTCCAGGTACAAATTGGAAATCGCTGACTCGGCGCCTTCCACCGAAAGGCCTGCAACATGCATAGCTCCGAGCAACGGCAAGTGGATGGTTCCGTCGCTGCCAACCCTGGCTTTTTCCGTGAATTCAGGCTGCGCGGCGGGAGATGTATAAAGACTCACGTCAAGCAAATCCCCCACCCCGATCGGGCCTAATTTGGCGCCGGAGAGGGAGGCAGCTTCGGCACCGGCAGATGTGCTGGACGTCGGCCCCCGTTTGGGGACTCCCGACTGTGCGATCGCTGAGGACAACACAACCGGCAACAGAGCCGTTGCCCACAAGCCTTGTTTCATTGTCCTTAGCAGTGAATACATTCGTCCTCGCCTTTATTCACCGGGAGTGGTCAAGTACAGGCCCCGATCAGTTCGCATCCGCACTCCTGGGCAGGAGCCGGGTGTGCGGGTTCACCAGGCAGCTGCCCAACCCGCATGCAGTTGCAGCGCCGTAGCAGAAGTGGTAACAAGCAATTAAGACCGGAACCAGAAATAGGTACCGCCAGTTTTTCCGCAGCGCGATCTCGGCTCCCGCATAGAGGAGCGCGCAGGTATAAAGCAGTCCAATAACGCCGGCGAGCAGACTCAACGGATGACAGACGATGGCCAGCATCAGCAACACGATTTCTGTCATTACGAAAATGAAGGGAGCGGCATGTCTCCAGCAGAAGCTTTCCGGGTAGCGCATCCAGCATCGTGCTCCCCAGATGCCATTTGCGATTCCCTGGCGCATGAAGCTGTCGAAGCCGGGAGAGTTGTAGTACCGATTTCTGATTCTTGATGACAGGAAGATGCGCAGCCCCGCAGAGCGAAGGCGCGCGTTGAACTCGAAATCCTGGTTTCGTACCAGGTCTTCGCGGAATAACCCTACCTGGTCGAAGACCTCCCTGCGGAACGCCCCAAATGGGACGGTATCGACGAAGATATCTCCTTTGCCCAGGCGAAATGCGGAGTTGCCGACGCCAATCGGATGTTGTGTTAGCAATGCAATACTGCGTCCAACCCAAGTGTCGCTGCCCGGCAGGGTTTCGAGCGAACCACCCACATTGGCAGCTCCTGTCCTCTCCAGTTCGTTCACGCAGCTCTTTATGTAGTCCGGGGGATACTGGCAATGAGCATCCATGCGAAGGATGAATTGACCTTGCGCCTGGCGAATCGCGATGTTCAATCCTGCGGGCACATGCTGATGTGGGTTGTGCAACCACCGAACCCCCGAGCGACTTCCCATGCGGGCTCGCACCACCTCGCAACAACCGTCGGTGGAAGCGCCATCAACCACCAGGATCTCGCAATCTTCCAGGGGGAAATCGTTGGCCAGGATGCTGTCCAGGCATGCTCCGATACGGCGCTCCTCATTCCGCATGGGTATGATGATCGAGACCTTGACCGCCACCGGATGTTCCTTTCCAAACTTCCTATTCCACGATTGCTTTTAATGTGTTCACAATGATCGCCAGATCGACGAACAGGGAACGTTCCTGGACATATTTGAGCCCCAGCCGGATTTTCTCCGGCTGGATCGTCTCGTGGTAAACCTTGCCCGGGTCAGGAGCTCCGCGCAGAATTTCACCTTCATGGCGAAACTTGATAGAAGCCCAGTCTGTTATTCCTGGCCGCACCGACAGCAGACCACGCTCGCGAGTACCATAGCGTCGGACTTCATCCAATACTTCCGGCCTCGGGCCAACCAGGCTCATGTCGCCCATCAGGACATTTATTAGTTGCGGCAACTCGTCGAGCTTATAGCGCCGCAACAGAGCGCCCATCCATGTGATCCTTGGATCATCCGCCGGGGTTTCCGCGCCCCCGCGGCGTTCGGCGTCCGGCACCATGCTTCGCAGCTTGATAATCCGGAATGGCTCCCCATCTCTGCCCGCGCGCCATCCCAGATAGAATGCCGGTCGTCCGGAATCGAGGATCACGATAAGCGCAAGCACGAGGATCAGTGGCCCAATCACCAGCAGAGCGATGGCCGAAGCGACGATGTCCAATGCTCTCTTAGCCACAGGCAAGCTCCTGGCAGCTAACGATTCCTGGCGAGGCAATCTCCCCTGCCCGACGCAAGACAGGCGTGGGTCGTACAAAACGATGACTGCTGCTGGGGCCTGCTACAGCTCAATTGCGTGATTGAACGGCGCTTAAGCTGAGGCAACCCCGCTTGCAATTCCGGCTGCCAGTGTTGCTCTGGCTTTGGCGTATGCCGCTGCTACATCAAGCTTGTCGACCCTGCAGGCCGAAAGAACTCGATCGCTGGGCTGATATTCAGGGACGATGCGTTGCAGAACCCTGACCAGCTCGGCAACATTACGCCTGGCCACGATGGCAGCCAGTTCATCAATCCAGCCCGTAACATCTCGAAAATCGACGGACTCTCCGTGTAAGACGCGAATCTGCTGGTGGCTGGTGGTGCCTATCCCTTCTCCCGAGAGTTTCAGTTCCTCATACAATTTCTCTCCCGGGCGCAGGCCCGTGTACTGGATCTGAATGTCGCGGTCCGGCTCCAGTCCTGACAGGCGAATAAGGTTTCTCGCAATGCGGTCAATGTTTACCGGCTTTCCCATGTCGAGGACAAAAACCTCTCCGCCAAACCCCATAGTGGAGGCCTGCAGCACCAGGTCGACGGCCTCCGGAATGGTCATGAAGTAACGCCTCGCCTCCGGATGTGTGACCGTGACCGGACCGCCTTTCAGGATCTGTTGCTGAAAAATCGGAACTACGCTTCCGTTGCTTCCCAGCACATTCCCGAAGCGTACAGACATATACCTGGTTTTGTGGTTTATCAGGCTCCGCACCACCAACTCGGCAACTCGCTTGGTGACACCCATGACGTTGGTCGGATTGACCGCCTTGTCGCTGGAAATCATTACGAATTGCTCTACTTCATACTGGCGTGCGACCAGCGCGACATTGTAGGTTCCGAAGATATTGTTGGTGACTGCCTGGAAACAGTTGTCCTCCATCATGGGCACGTGCTTGTAGGCGGCAGCGTGGAAGATCGAGGAGGGCCGATGTTCTGCGAATACAGTCTTCAACATGGAGACGTCGAGGACGTCACCAATAACGGGAACACAGTGGGCGTGGGGGAAGTTGGTCGACATTTCCAGACACAGCTTGAAAAGATCGTTCTCGGAACGCTCGAACAAAACAATCTTGTCCACCTGGAGATTCGCCAGCTTGCGGACGATTTCTGAGCCGATTGAGCCGCCGGCGCCAGTTACCATCACTACCTTGTTGCTCAGCGAGCTGCGGATTGCTTCCAAGTCGGTGCGGACCGGTTCGCGTTCCAGCAAGTCCTCCAACTGGATCCCCCGCAGATCCCGAGCAATGTGCCGGTTCATGCGGTCAGCGATGGAGGGAAGGATCTTGAACTCGACACGCGAATTCCTACAGGCTGCCATCGCCCCTTCCAGTTTCTTGCCTGAGATGGCAGGGGTGGCAATCAAGACACACGAGATCCCGTGCTTGTCGATAAGTGGCTTCAGTTCATCCGTCGAACCCAGCACTCGCAGGCCGGCAATCTTTTGACCTTGTTTTTGTATGTCATCATCCACGAATCCAACCGCCCGGTACCCCAGATCGGCTGCCTGCCGCAGATCGCGTGCCAGGGCTACCCCACAAACACCGGCCCCTACGATTACTGCCGGGCGACTCGTAGTTACTTGCCGGCGAACCTCTACTATGTAGCGGAAACTCAGCTTCACCCCGCCGACCAAACAGATGTTCAGAATTGCGTCGATGACCAGAACTGCTCGTGAGTACCCGACCGGCTGAAATATCCAGGTGGCAGCAGAAACTAGAACGGCTGCTGTACCGAATGCGGCCAGGCAGATGTCGCGAAGGTCCGGAACCCCTGTGTATTGCCACCAGGAGCCCAGTTGTCCTACTGCCTCCAAGCTCACGAGATTTGCGATCACTACCACGGGCGCGCTGGCAAACAACAGCAGCAACAGCTGGCGATCCAGTGGCAAGTCATAGCGGAGGAGGAAACTCGCCCCGTACGCTGTGAACAGAAGCGCACCGTACACCACGTATAAGGAAAACCGCTTACGGTGCTTGGGAAGGACGAGATTACCCAAAGTTTGGAGTGGTGAGCTGATCGCGGTCATAGTTTTGAATGGCTCCCAATTGACAGCCGGCCAGGGCTGCTACCGAGGGACATTTACGAGTTAGTTATCCAAAACCAGAGACGACGAAGTTTGGCTGGGTAAACGGGTTGTAATCCATATAACACTTAAATGTCAATAAAAAAATGAAAATATAGTGCTAAAGTTTTATAAATTATGGTTACGAAGTAGCACTTTAGTGAGCGACGAAGAGATCGTCTCCACTTGGTCAGGTTCGAGCTCAGTTTATTTCAGGGCCCAAAGTCGGGCGGTTTGGTTACGGAGACTCTTAGTAGTA
>CAZDYZ010000354.1:0-5193 GCA_964509525.1 uncultured Acidobacteriaceae bacterium | reverse complement strand
GTTCCCCAGCGTGTCTTCTTACCCGCAACCCCAGCCTTTTCGCTCACATCCGTAAAAGTGCCATTGCCGTTATTGTGGTAGAGGACGTTCCTGCCGTAGTAGGTAACGAATAGGTCGTCCCAACCATCGTTGTCGTAGTCGCCCACGCATACTCCCTGCCCCCATCCTGAGTGCCTCAGCCCCGCCCTGAGGGTGACGTCGCTGAAAGTGCCGTCGCGGTTGTTCTTGAACAGGTGCGAGATGGGTTCCTGGCCGGCGGGGAAACCTTCCAGTCGCCAGCCGTTCACCACAAAGATGTCGAGCCAACCGTCATTGTCATAGTCGTAGAACGCGACACCACAGCCAGTGGTCTCGAGCAGGTATTTGTTCTTATGCTCATTGCCGAAAATCGTCTTAGCGTTGAGACCCGATTCGCGCGCAACGTCTGTAAACGTAACCCCTATGTCGGGATCGGGCTTTACGGGAGCAGACCTCTGTCGTCCAAAAATGGGCAACGGGCGGGCAAGCGAAAGCACGTCAGAAAACGTCAGCACCAGCGCGGAACGGCAAAGAGACCGTAGGAATGTTCGACGTGATGATGACAAAGGCTATCCGTCTGCTCAACCCCGTCCTGGGCGTGCGCCTTATTCTCCAGCAGCGCAAACTGGTTTTGCAAGTGCCAAGCGACAACAGAAAGGGCGCCTGTGATGATTCGACCCATACGGGACTTCATGCAAAGATCGCGGTCGGCAGGCCCAGGATTACGGTTGCGATTTTTCCAGCTCGTCAGCCTTTTGTCGTTCCGCTGCGGCCTCAGCCTTCTTGCCTTGGCGATCCAGTGCATTGGCCAGCCCGCGATGCGCCTCCGCATAGTTAGGATCCTCGTTGAGCGCCTCCTGGTATCGCTCGATGGCGTCCGGGACCTGCCCCTTCTGCAGCAGTGAGTTACCGGAATTTGTGGACACGGTCGCCCTCTGGCGGTTCATGGCCACGCGCTCCAACTCCGCACCTTTCTTGCGCTCGGCGGCTGCCTCGGCTGCGTAACCCTGCTGGGCGAGTACTGTAGCCAGGGTCAAGTGAGGATCAGGCTGATCGGGCATTTGACGGATCGCTTCCCGTAGAGCGTTGGCCGCTTCCGGAAGTCGGTTCATCTTACGATAGACGCTGCCCAACGTAGCCCAGCCGTCAGCATTGTCGGGGTGCAACTTCATGGCCAGTGAGAGCTCACGGGCTGCGTCGTCGTAACGGCCATCCTGCATATAAAGGATACCCAGCGTGTAATGCGGCTCATGGGCCGACGGGTCGAGCCTGACCGCGGTCTCCAACTCGGCAATCGCGGCTGCATTGTCATCCTTCAACTTGAGTGCGAGTCCAAGATTGTAGTGCAGCGGGAAGCTTTCGGGGTGGGTCTTGAGGCCGGATCCAAGGACCTGGATAGCCTCATCGATTTCGTTCATTTGCAGGTATGCGGCAGCCAGATTCTGATGCGCCGTGGGATCGGCAGGGCTCTTTTCCAGGGTACGCTCCAGAAATGGAATTGCATCCTTTGCGTTTCCAGTATGAAGAAGAGCGAATCCCAGGCTTGCACCGGCCTCGGTATTCTTCGGCTCCGTTTCCACCACCTGGCGAAGCAGGGGAACAGCGTCGCGGTCGTTGCCGGTGCGTTGCAGTGCCAAAGCTAGCTGATATTTGGCTTCTGTTGAGGCGGAATCGAGGCTGACCGCCCGCCGGAATGCCGCGATAGCCTGCTCGTCGTCGCCATTGGCTGTATATGCCTTACCGAGCTCTGTTGCCGTGATCGCGCTGTCGGGCGCCAGCTGGGAAGCGAGGGTCAGCTCTGCGATTGCCATCGGCACCTGCTGTTGCAGCAGCAGCGCTGTTCCCAGATGCATGTGAGGAGATGCGACCTGCGGATTCAGCTGAATGGCTTCCTGAAATTCGCTGACCGCCGAAGGCCAACTCCCCTGCTGGGCGTACATAGAGCCCAAGCCGTCATGGAGTTCGGCGTCCTGTGGCGATTGGGTGACAGCTGTCTTCATCTTGGCAATCGCTGCTGGGGCCTGCCCCGTGGCAGCGAGCGAGCGAGCGTACGCTGCAAGGACAAACGACGGAAGCGCATGAGCAGGATCCGAAGCAGGCCTTCGTCGTGCCTCGACCTCAAGCTTTTCAAACAGAAGAATCGCCTTCCTGTTATCGCCCGTTTGCTCATAGGCCAGGGCGAGATTGGTCAGGGCGGCTAGATCTCCAGGCTTCAATGCGAGCGCCTTTTCCAGCTCCTTGATGGCCTGTGGGAATTTTCCCAGACGCATTTGGACCGCGCCCAAGGCACTGTGGCCTTCTTCGATCTGAGGCACCAGACGAACGACCTTCTCGAATTGGGCTTCTGCGGTCTTGAAGTCGTTGTTGCTAAATGCCGTGGTACCCGCTCGATAGGCAGCTTGGGCCTGTTGGTTGATGGCAGACTGTGATCGTGATGATGAGGTGGTTTGCGTGGCGAAGCTCGGCCCGTTCGCTAACCCCACAATCAAAACGAGCAAAATGCGGAGAGCAGAGGTTGTCAACGGCGCCGCCATCCGACTGAGCAGCCTGATCTCACCGGAGCGCATCTGTGAGGTCCGCGCGAGGTGCAGTGCGTCAACGGACCTCAGATGGACCATTGGAAGAAAATATCCGCGGAGAGTATAGCAGCTTCTTGGCTGCAATCCGGCGCCGCCATCACCGTGAGCGGCATGCTGTTTCCTCTTACTTCTTGCACCGGTTCCGGAGCTGATTCCGTGCAAAGTTATACAGGACGTGCGTAGCGCGATCGCTCGAGTGTCCAGGCTCCACAGCTGGGCTTCGTGCGCACTCCAAGCCCTTCTGCGAATTGCCCGCGAATCCGGAGAATGACCCCAACATAACACCACAATGTTGAAGACCAAAGTGGAAGGCGGAGAAGCAGGTCGGGCTGATGGCCCCGCTGGTCATTCATGCGCTAGACTCATAGCCTTTGGAAGGCTACGACGATTCCCAAGGGGGCTCCGATGCTGAGAATTACTGGACGACTGTTGGCATTTGTGGTGAGTCTTGGTTTCGCATCTCCGTTTGTTCATGCTCAGCGGGACCTGTCGGCCACCAAGGAAAAACCTTGGTGGCAGCACTCGGTCTTTTATGAAATCTATCCACGGAGCTTCATGGACAGCACCGGCGACGGCATTGGAGACTTGAACGGCATTGCGTCGAAGCTGGCATATTTGCAGGCACTTGGAGTGGACGCCATCTGGATCACGCCCTGTTTCCCGTCCCCGCAGGTGGACTTCGGCTATGACGTCTCCGACTACGAGAACATCGACTCGAAGTATGGTACCTTGGCGGATTTCGCTACCCTGGAGAAGCTTGGCGCACAACATGGCATAAAGATCATTCTGGATTTCGTCGTTAACCATACCTCGGACCAGCATCCGTGGTTCATCAATTCGCGTTCTTCGCGCAGTGCTGAGAAGCGTGACTGGTACATCTGGCGTGACGGAAAAGCCCCCAACCAGCCGCCCAACAACTGGATTTCCACCTTCGGCGGATCAGCGTGGCAATGGGACAGCAAAACCAATCAGTACTATTACCACTACTTTTATCCTCAGCAACCTGACCTGAATTGGCGGAATCCGGAGGTCGCCAGCGCTATGTACGGTACTTCCGAATGGTGGTACCAACGCGGCGTTTCGGGTTTCCGTCTAGATGCAGTCGATACGCTCTTCGAGGATCCTAACCTCACTGACAACCCTGTCCTGCCTGGTAAGAACAAATACGGCGACCCCAACACGGAGAACAAATATACCCACAAACTGCCCGAGGTGCACCAGGTCATGCGAGGGCTGCGGCAAGTGGCCGACAAGTACAACGCGGTGTTGATCGGTGAAACCTGGACCGAAAACGTGGGTGAACTCAAGGATTACTACGGGGCCAAACACGACGAGTTGCAGATGCCCATGGACCTGATGCTGACAAAGCTAAAGTTTGACGCTTCGGTATTCCGCGAGCACATTGCGGCAGTTGATGCCTCAGGCGAGTGGCCGACGTGGGTCATCAGCAACCACGATATCGTTCGCTCGTGGAACCGCTACGGCGACGGCAAGCACAACGATCAGATTGCCAAGGACATGGCCGCAATGTATCTCACGCTACGGGGTACGCCCATTATGTACTACGGAGAAGAGATCGGAATGCAGAACAACGATCCCAAGCGCAAAGAAGATGTGCAGGACCCCATTGGCCGGACAGGATGGCCGGAGGAGAAAGGACGAGACGGTGAACGCACGCCGATGCAGTGGAACAACACTCCCAACGCAGGATTCACCACCGGCATTCCGTGGAACCCTATTCCGATTACCTACAAGGTGTACAACGTTGCCGATGAGCTGAAGGACCCCACCTCGATCCTGAACTGGTACAAAGGCCTGCTGGCATTGCGACATGTTGACAAGGCACTGCTTGACGGCGACTACGTGGCTCTAAACCAGGATGATCCTAACGTCTTATCGTACCTTCGGCGCTATCAAGAGGACGCGGCTCTGATCGTCATCAACATGTCGGCGAGCCCGCAGAAAGTGATGTTCGACTTGTCAAGACAGGGTTTCAGCTCAGGAGCTGCCAAGACCTTGATGACCACGCAGTCGTCATTGAAGAACGCTTCATCAATTACGCAACTGTCACTGGAGCCGTTTGCGGTTTACATCGCTGAGCTGACGAGATAGGGTGCTGCAATTGGAACTATTGGGGCGGAAAGACCACTTGGCGTCGATGCTGCTGAAGGGACTGATCGTCGCGACCTTGGTAGCACGGTTTCTGCTAGGTCCGGGTGGTCGCGCAAGCCAGCATCCCGAGCCTGCCTCCATCAGAGCTGACGTCAACGGTTACGTGGGCAATGAGGCTTGTGCGCAGTGCCATTCCTCAATTTACGAATCGTACGCACGCACGCCCATGGCGCACGCCAGCGGTCCGGCTTCCGAGAACCTCATCGCGGGCGATTTCCTCCACAAGCAGTCAGGCGTCAATTACCGCATCTACACCCAGGGAGGCAAGCCGTGGCTGAGCTTCGAACGCCCCGGTGATTTGTCGACTCGAGGCACGCGTGAGCTGCTGTACTACATTGGACAGGGGCGGCGGGGGCGGACGTATCTGTTTTCCGTGGATGGCTTCGTCTTTGAGTCACCGGTAAACTGGTACACCGCCAAGCAC
>CAZDYZ010000353.1:0-1684 GCA_964509525.1 uncultured Acidobacteriaceae bacterium | reverse complement strand
AAAGTGTTTCAACTCCCCAGCCGCGCAAGCTGAAAGAGAGAGCCTTCGAAGAGTTCAAACGGTTTGTCGCAATCTTCCTCTATCTTTGGGTCGTTTTTGGGCTTCTTTCGATTCACAAGAGCTTGGTCCTGTCACAGCGCCATTTGGATTACGAGGAGCACACCTTTGCGATTATTAATGCGTTCGTGTTCGCCAAGGTTCTGCTGGTAGGTGAGGAGCTTCATCTTGGAAGGCGGTTTGAAAATAAGCCGCTCATCTACCCGATTCTGCACAAATGCCTCGTCTTCAGTGTTGTGCTCATCTGTTTTCATGTCATTGAGAGTGTCGCGGTCCAGATATGGCATGGAAACAGCATCGCAGACAGCATTCCACCCATGCTTGGGTGGAATCCGAAGGGCGTTCTGGCGGTGGGCTTCTCCTGCTTTGTCTTACTGCTACCGTTCTTCGGATTTAGAGAGATTGCAAGGGTGATGGGCCGCGCGGAGATGCGGGCTTTGCTTTTTGGAAGGAAAGGAGCATCGCGCGTCGAAGCGTAACACTGGATTTTGAGGTGCGATGTCTCAACTGGCGATAACAGCGTTAGTAGAATCTCGTGGCAGAACGACGTACCTGCGCAGAAGTGGATGCATGCGAAGGTGCTATCGAGTTTGCAGCTCAGAGTGGATTGAAAATGGAATTGAGTGTTGAGATCGCGCCAGAGGGAGGGGTATTCAATCAAGTAGTCGACGAGATCAAAATCACAGTGCGTCCACTGGACTTCTCAGATAAGGCTTCGACTGAGTAGAAAGAAAGAGAATCACGAAACCCGCTTGCCCTGCCTGCGGCTTTGCTGTCGGAGTAACTCGTCAGCAATGCGTTCTAACTCCACGGCCGATGCATAGGCGGGATTTTCCAAATACGAAACACTGATCA
Source organism: uncultured Acidobacteriaceae bacterium (assembly GCA_964509525.1). Lineage (GTDB taxonomy): Bacteria > Acidobacteriota > Terriglobia > Terriglobales > Acidobacteriaceae > Bog-257. The sequence continues at coordinate 772 of CAZDYZ010000353.1, read as the reverse complement.
TGTGTGGGTAAGTTGTGTCTCCAGGTAGTTCGCTGCAACCCATTTCGCCTCGGCGACAAACGTCGACACTTGCGTTCCCGGAGAGACCATCTGACCCGGCAGCACCTGACGCTTGCCCACGCGGCCATCGCCTGGAGCGTGAATCTGTGTGTAACCGAGATTGATGTTAGCGAGCGCCAACGTGGCTTCTTTCGCCTGGAGATCGGCCAGCAGCGTCTGCTCCTGGGATTGGAGCACGGCCTTTTGACGCCGTTCCGCCACAACCGCGGATTCGCTGGCGCTCAGCGCAGTCTTGGCTTCTTCCATATCAGCAGTGCGGCTAGCCAATTGCGCCGAAGATCGCTTTTGATCGGCTACGGCGGCTTCCGCTCGCTGCCGGGTAGTGGACTCGGCTTCGAGCAGCGCCTCCTGCCGGTCACGCTCTTCGCGTGTCCGCACCACCTCTGCTTGTGCGGCATCAATACCGGCCTGTGCTGCGAGGATCTGCTCTTTCGCATGATCGATTCCGACCAAGGCGCGGTCGATGCGTGCATCCTGCAGCCGGATCTCGCTGTGGTTACTGTCGATGGCGGCTTTTGCGGCCGCGACCGCGGCCGTCGCCTGCGCCACCTGGGCCCGATAATCGCGGTCCTCCAACTCCACAAGCACGTCGCCCTGGTGCACATGCTGGTAGTCGGAGACTTTCACGCTGCGAACAATGCCGGACACTTTCGTACTGAGCGGCGCAAGGTCGCCGCTCACGGAAGCATCGTTGGTGACCTGATTGACTCTG
>CAZDYZ010000352.1:0-4359 GCA_964509525.1 uncultured Acidobacteriaceae bacterium | reverse complement strand
TGTTCTCGCTCCGGTTGAGGGGTGTTTAGCGGCTACCCAATCGGAGGGTTTTCGCAGCGACCCTGAACGCTGCGCTCGGATCCTGCCCGATGCCAGCAACAGCCTCGTGGGTAGTCAAGCCTACGCTGCCGTGGGTCGGCGACGCTAATCTCATGGGGACGAGGGGGGCCGGCGCAGAATTCGACCTCCCGGCTCTCCAAGCTATGCGACCGAATAGCCGCAAGCGAGCGGTCACCGGCAAGCCATTTGCACCGGAACTTAGCCTATGGCTCAACCATTAAGACCTTCTAACCGTGAATTTGCGGCGTGTACAGTTATCGCCAAGAATTACCTGCCGATGGCACGTGTTCTAGCCGAGTCCTGGCACGAATTTCATCCCGGCTGTCCGATATTCGTCTTACTCTTGGACTCGCCTCAAGGCTTTTTTGCCGCCGACGCCGAGGTATTTCAACCTGTGTTCGTATCGGAACTCGGGATACCAAATATCAACGGCTTTCTCTTCAAGTACTCTGTATTAGAAGCCAGTACGGCAGTCAAACCATACTTATTTGGTTATCTCTTTCGACGATACCCGCTAGCCAAATTATTGTATCTCGATCCAGATATTCTAGTTCTTAGATCGCTTGATCAATTGCGGAATTACTTGGATGAGGCCAATATCCTCCTTACGCCACATCTTTTGTCACCTTTGCCAAATGACGGCCGTAGACAAACTGACCACGATATCCTTAAGTCTGGCGTTTACAACTTAGGTTTCCTGGGTCTCCGCAACGGACTTGAATCAGAACGGTTGCTCCAATGGTGGCGCAACAAACTGTATCACCACTGTGTGGTCGCAATTGAAGATAACTTGTTCGTCGATCAGCGCTGGATGGATCTCGTCCCGGGCCTGTTCGACGGAGTTCGGATACTTCGCGATCCGGGCTACAATATCGCGTACTGGAACCTTCACGAACGGTTAGTGTCCGTAGGGAACCATATAACCGTGAACGGGGGGAACCCCGTGTATTTCTTTCACGTTAGCGGCTTTGATGCCGACAAGCCGTGGATTGTGTCAAAACACCAGGATCGCTTTGGTATGGCGGACGTCGGCGATGCTCGAAAACTTTATAGCCAGTATCGTGACATGTTGATCGCGAAGGGATGGGATGAAACGAAGGGATGGACATATGGTCACGACTTCTTTCAGAACGGCGTGAGAATACCTTCATCGGCACGAAGGTACTACTGGGATCTCGGGACTGACGTGATGCATCTCGGCAATCCGTTTTCCTGGCTAAACCACGGTTCGCAAGGGGTAACATTTGAAAGATTTGATTTTTCCAAGACCTCAGAGCTGCCTTGTGGCATTAACTTAATAGGACACTTCGAATCCGAGAAAGGTGTTGGTGAGGGTGCCAGGAGCAATTTGCGAATCGTTCAGGCCACGGGTATTCCTTACGCGGTGAATAACTGGGTGGATGCCGAATCTGACAATGTAGAAGGTTTGCCTGACCCTTTAACAAATGAGAACCCTTTCCTGTCGAATCTGCTTACAGTTAATGCTGACCAGCTGATTTTCTTTGCTAAAGACCATAATTCCTACATGCGAGACCGGTTCAATATTGCTTACTGGGCCTGGGAGCTGCCGGAGTTTCCTGAGGAGTGGTCGACCTCGTTTGGTTGTGTGGATGAGATATGGACACCAAGCCATTTCACTCGGGACGCCGTGGCTTCTTGTTCTCCTGTGCCAGTAAAAGTCGTCCCGCATTCGATAGACCCCTCGTTTGTGGAGAAAGGTACCGTGGATCGAGCCAAGTTTGGCCTTGACACCAACACCTTCGTCTTTTTGTTCGTTTTTGACTTTCACAGCTACCTGGAAAGGAAGAATCCGCTTGGCCTAATAGAAGCCTATCGGAACGCTTTTGGAGAGAGACGAGACGTCCAGCTCGTAATTAAGTCGGTACACGGCGCCGCACATCCTGAAGAAATGAGCGCGATACACGCAGCATGTTCGGGAACAAATACGCGACTTATAGACTGCATTCTGACCAGAGAAGATAAACAGGAATTGATGATGGCCGCCGACTGCTATGTCTCTCTTCACCGATCGGAAGGGTTTGGCCTAACTCTTGCTGAAGCCATGTTGTGTGCAAAACCTGTAGTTGCAACTGGATACTCTGGTAATGTTGATTTTATGTCGGATACGGATAGTTTCTTAGTCCCCTACAAGGTCGTGAGTATCGACCGGGCCTATGGACCGTACAAGGCGGGTTATCACTGGGCACAGCCTGATTTGGATTATGCGTCCGACCTCATGCGGGAGATCGAGAAATGCCGCGAGGCAGCTGGGGAAAAAGGCCTTAAGGCCAGGGACAGGATTCGTGAAGTTCTTCATCCAGCGACGATCGCCACATCTGTTTGGGGTCGACTTGAAGAGCTGGGCTTGTTGCAGCAAGCGACGCCCGCACGAGAAGGCGGACGATCGGCGTAGGTCGCAGGTTCACAATCGCGAGTTGTTTAGAGAGTGTCGACACCACCGAGCTCAGCGTGGTGTATTGCAAGATAAACTCGTGGGTAGGTAGCTTGGGGCAAGGAAGCCCCTTAGTGTCATGCCAACCCTGCTAGCTAAGCTAGTGTCGTTCAAGACGAGAGCATTCTCGGCGTGAGCGCTTTCCATAGCCTCATTCGGAGCACGCTTTCTGAGGACCGTTTGCGTACCCAGACGTATAGCGACGCCGCAACCAGTTCTCACCGGTTCAAATGGAACATCTAAGACCCATGTTGTAAAACTCGGCAGACGCGTCAGGAACAGCTGAGGCAAGATGAGCATCACAGAGATAACCCTGGTCGAACGCGGCGTCCAATGCTCTGACGCCTTACGAGGATTCTCTATTGAGCTGCCGCTCGCCGGGACTGCCAGAGAAGCTTATAGTTTCGAGTTCGCAGGCTGGGTGCTGGCGGGACAGTCCGCCGCAGTGCAAATCGAACTGATCGCTAACGATGGTCCAGTCCGTAGAATTCCCATCATTTTCCCCCGACCCGACGTGGCCGCCTGCTATCCAGAGACTCCGCAGGACACCAAAGTTGGATTCTGGATTCCCGTCAGCGTGATTGGGATGACACCAGAATTCGAGTTGTTGGTCCAAGTGGTTCTCGAAAATCGGCGACGTGTGCCAATCGGTCGGGTATGCGGGCGCCATAGGGCTGTTCCCTCGCGCTTCGAGCCCACGATTCAACCATTGCTGGTCAACAGCCTGGCGCGTACCGGTACGACTTGGATGATGCGTTTACTTTCAGAACACCCATCGATCGCTACGCTGCGTATGTATCCTTATGAAGGCCGGCCGGGAAGATACTGGATGCAGTTGCTTGGCGCGATGGCCGAGCCTGCCTACCAGGCACAGTCAGTCAGTAAATTAGGTAATTTCGACGCTGAATGGTGGATATCTCAGGATCCGTTTCAAAGAGGTTACCTTTCCCAAAACGCGCCCTTGCAGCAATGGTTCAACTCGCGGTTTGTGGAGCAGGTTTCGATACTCTGCCAGCGCAGTCTCGAAGACTGCTATCAGGAAATCGCAGCCCTCCAAAGCCAGGGAACGCCGATCTATTTCGCCGAAAAGCATATACCGGATGAGGTACCTGGAATAATCTGGGAACTCTACCCACATAGCCGCGAAGTTTTTGTTGTCCGTGATTTTCGCGACATGCTCTGCTCGATAAGAGCCTTTAATGCCAAACGGGGGACGGTAGGCTTCAATCGCGATCTCGTTGCCAGCGAAGAGGAATATATTTACCGTTTGGGCTCAGAAGCACAGCAGCTACTCAGTAGCTGGAAAACTCGGCGCCAACGTGCATGCCTTGTGCGGTACGAGGACCTTGTTTTGCAGCCGACTGAAACACTGCAGAAGGTGTTGAGCTACCTGGAGCTTGAATCGGGAAATTTGCTCATCGAAGACATGCTTCGAAGGGCTCTTGTCGACACGCCTGAACTGGAGGCGCACCGAACCTCCGGAACCGTGCGGGCATCGATTGCACGCTGGCGTGAGGATCTTGATTCGGACTCGAAGCTCTTATGTGAACAAGTCTTCGGTGATTCGCTGAAGGAGTTCGGGTACAGTCTCAATGAAAAGCTGCCAAGGTTCTGATATTGCCTGAAGTCACAGCCTACCAATTCGCGATGTGGCGAAAGGTTGGATATCCACCTTGCCACATAACCAACATTGCCAAAGGAGGCAACGGATGAGCACTCAGACTGCTAGGGCAACTGACAATCCTGTCACTGGCCTCTTAGCAGGACCGGAGTTGCTAGAGAAGGCTTGGCCACTCGTACCAGTGCCTCTGACCGGGTAGCCTTAGAGAGTTCTCAAATGACTGATA
>CAZDYZ010000351.1:0-5200 GCA_964509525.1 uncultured Acidobacteriaceae bacterium | reverse complement strand
AAGGGTGCAATCACAACGAATGAGGAGATCGACCCGCGAAGAAGCATAGCAACTCTGGAATGACAAGTGAACAGACCTCGAGGCGGACGAAGTCCCGTGGTCCAGCGCAGCGAGATACGAAGGAAGTGATGGCGGAGCTGGTGGCGAAATTGACTGGGAAACTGGATGCGAAGGCGGTATCGGCGAGCGCGGGAGCAGAGCCTCCGCGAGATGGACTTCTCCCCAATCGAGACCGTCTGACCGTGGGAGTGGATCTGGGGGACCAATGGAGCAGCTACTGCATTTTGGGCTTGGAGGGAGAGACACTGGCCGAAGGACAGTTGCCAACGAGGCAGGACGACGTGGGGGAGTTCTTCCAGGCCTTGACGGGGGCGCGGGTGGTCATCGAAGGAGGGACCCATTCCGCCTGGGTGCGCGAAATCATCGGAGAGTGCGGGCACGAGGTGCTGGTGGCCAACCCGCGGCTGATGGACGGATCGAAGCGTCGCAAGCGGAAGAGTGATCGGATCGATGCCAACAAGCTGGCCCGGTTGGGGCGAGTGGACCCGCAGTCGTTGTACCCAATGCAGCACCGCAGTAAGGAAGTACGCCAAGACTTGGTGGTGCTGCGCGCGCGCTGCCTTGGTGGCAGTGCGGACGGAGCTGATCAACACTACACGGGGTCTGGTGAAGAGTATGGGCACACGGTTACCCAAGTGTTCAAGCCCGAGCTTTGCACAAAAGGTAACCGACGCGCTACCAGCCGAGATGCGTGAGGTACTGCTGCCGCTGGTGGGTTTAGTCGCTGGGCTAAGCGAGGCCATCGAGGCTTATGACCAGCGGATCGAAGAGCTGGCAAGCCAGAAGTATGAGCATACAAAGTTATTGCGACAAGTGAAGGGTGTAGGTTCAATTACCGCACTGGCCTTCGTGTTGACCTTGGAGAATCCGGCGCGATTTGCGAAGAGTCGCGATGTAGGGCCCTATCTGGGACTGGTGCCCAGGCAGGAAGACTCCGGAGAGATCCAGCCGCAATTGGGAATCAGCAAGGCCGGGGACACGATGGTGCGCAAGCTGTTGGTGGGGAGCGCGCACTATATCTTGGGGCCGTTCGGACCCGACACAGACTTACGGCGATACGGACTGCGGCTCTGCGAGAGCGGTGGGAAGAATGCGAAGAAAAGAGCCGCGGTGGCGGTAGCACGGAAGCTGGCAGTCTTGCTGCATCGGCTCTGGGTCAGTGGCGAGGTCTATGAACCGCTACGCCACACCGTGTCAGCTACGGCAGCTCAAAGGGCTGCTGCGTAACGGGCTAAAAGCCAACGCCGGCTGACCATATTGAGCGCTTGCTCCGGACGGCAGGACCAAAAGCAGACAGGGATTGATGGCGCGGAAAAACCATCGATATCGAGTAGGTTTGGCAGGTAACGACATCCACCGCCTTGTTCGGGTGACTGCGTATCATGTGCTGGTCCATGAAGATCGCTCGTTAGATGGCAGCACCCAACAACCCAGGTCTGTCACCATGGTGACAGACCTGGGCTTGACATCGGACCCCAACTTGCACCGGGCCCAGAGCGGCCCATTTAGAGTGCGGATAGAAGCACGGCAACCCTGGGCCATGATATGTGCCGTTGAGTTAGCACATGAAATGCCCGCCAGGCGGCGAGGGTAGGCGACCATTGCGAAGTATGGACCGATACCCGAGGGCCGTCTTGGAAGGAGCGATGAAGCGTACAGGAAATGATGTTGCGGGCGATCGCACGGAAGATCACGTGGTTTCAAGCCGCCGAGATTCTCGGCATTTCGGATCGACACCTGCGTTAGTGGCGGGAGCGCTACGAGCAGTACGGGTTTGACGGTCTGCTGGTCCGCTGGCGGCGTTGCAAAGCGAGCGAGAAGCGGTGCCGCTGGAGACGGTGAGCGGGTGCTCGGATATAGCGGGCCGGTACTTCGACCGGAACGTGCGGTTGAACTAAGCGGTGCCACGGGCAATGCTGGTTGCCGCACGGAAACGAATTGGTTCCCGCGATCCTTGCTTAAACGGAGCTTGTTCGTAGTACAAGGCAGCGGCCACAATGAAGAATGAACTCTGGTCTGCACTTGGGACATCTAGAATACTTGGGTGAGGTGCGGATGGATGCACGATGACAATTGCCGGCGAATATTTCGCCTGACAGGGTTTGCCGATGAATGCCTTTGGAACCGTGATCTTTGGCGGGCTTATCTTGGTGTTTGCTATTCAGTTGGCGGCTAGCTTCCTCAGTCTGTCGTCCCTGATACACACTCCTCCCGAGGCTTTCGCAGGGATAATTGATGGCAGTCGATACATCCAGCTGCAGCGCTACGTCCGCGAACGCACCTGGCTCTACATCGCTTCTGAAGGGTCATTTCTCGGATGGCTGCTGTTCTTTTGGCACATTCGAGGCTTTCCACGGCTTGATGATGCGATCAGAAACTGGGGCTTAGGTTGGCTCTGGACGGGAGTTTTGGTGGTTGGAGCACTCTTTATGGCGCGTGCCCTCGTCGGGCTTCCGTTTACGATCATGAGCGTTTTCTCGACAGAAGCACGTTTTGGTTTTAACCACATCAGCCCTGGCACGTTCGTCGGTGACCTCGTGAAGTCAGCGCTCTTGTCCTTTATTCTCGGAGGCCTACTGCTTGCCGCCGTCCTGACTGTCCTTGCTGATGCGGGACGCTACTCCTTGGTCTATGCGTGGACCATTGTGGCAGTTTTCTTCGTTCTCTTACAGATGGCTGCATCGCATTTGATCCTTCCGCTCTTCAATGCCTTTACGCCGGTCAAAGATCAGCGAGTTCGTGAAGTAATCACCTCCTACACGGCAAGGATTGGCTTCCCCCTTAGAGCCGTTTCTGTAATGGATGCGTCTACTCGGTCCGGTAAGACCAACGCATTTCTCACCGGTTTTGGTTCAGGTCGCCGCCTCGTTTTACATGACACTCTGCTGGATCGACATCCAGTTCCTGAAGTACTCGCTGTTGTGGCGCACGAGATTGGGCACTACAAGTTGGGACATATTCCCATTCGTGTGATTATTCAAATCTTGAAGCTAGGAATGTTTTTCTCGTTACTTGCATTGTTCGTGACGGATAAAGGGCTTTATGAAGCTTTCTATATAAGTACCCCGTCGATATATCTGGGTATCGTAATCTGCGCGCTCTTGTACTCGCCTATCATATTTGTAGTTTCTATCCTGGTGAACTGGCTAAATCGGCACCAGGAGTATGAGGCTGACAAATTTGCGGCGGAGACAACCAGGCACCCTGAAGCTATGGCTGAGGCATTGTGCAAGATTGCTGTGGAGAACCTCTCACAGTTAGCACCTCATCCACTTGATGTGATTCTTAACTACTCGCATCCACCGCTGAGGGATCGTATCGCTCAGTTGCAGCGTTTAGACTGCGGGCGACCTTGAGCGCAGATTCAATTGATTAGTATAGTCGTCTGGAGCGCGCGATTCGGACATAGTGAGGGCGAAGTGCATACCGCTATAGAGAAAATGCGCAATCGGTATCCGCTCCTGAATCCCCTGTTTACGACCGTAGGAGTTGCGCTGGTTTACGTGCGCCTTTGAAGGTGTAAGCCATGAACCTCAACAATCTCGCGCGCCGCCTTGTCGCGCCGATCGTACACGAAGAACTCAAGCCTCCAGCAACGTTACTGCACGCAATTCAGCATCTCAAGCCCGATGGCGTTCATGATGACTGGGCCAGGGATGGACTGAAGCGGCTCCGGCGTCGGCATAGGCGCCAGATCACGAGATATTAGGTTTTTGCGATTCCTCGGATCGAGAACGATCCGCCCGAAGGTAAAATCACTGTCCTCATTCACGGTGGCGATGAGATAGACCGATGGTGGAGTGCCAACCGCGACGCGTGCGAGGGCTGCGAAAGCGTCGTAGCCGGATTACGCGATTGAGAGCCTCTCGGGTGCCGTTCACCTACTGCGTGATAAACGGGATTATCACGTACCAAAGGCAAAGCCAACCGACATCCGGATTGATGGGTGTGGCAGGACCAGGGGATTCCTCTCGGCGACGTCGGGGTCGATTCTCTGTATGGACTGAGCGCAGTCTACGACCCGACAAGCATCCATGCCCTCGTCGTCTTCATGGTGGGCACTTCAACCGGTGTGACCTGAATGACAAGTATTTCAATGGAACTGTCTTGACCTCTCCATGGGTATGGCAGAACCAAGGACGGCCGTGATTCGCAACGCTGGCGAATTGCAGGTGTACCGGGTCGGGATCGTGAGCAGCCGACAAGGCTGAGAATCTAGCGAGGTGAAAGTCCTCGTTCCGCCAATTGCCTGTAGTTAGGCGGATAGCATATCCGATGCGTGCGAAGGTAACGACGCACGTTCTGCTCGGAGGTAAAAGCCTCGGCTGCCCTGCGGCGAAAGTCGCAGCGGTAGGAACGATCTGGGAGGCGAACAAATTCGGAGGCCTGAACATTACGAAATAGCTGCAGCCTCGAAATCCCGGCCGCGGAAAATCGTGTTCGCGGGAAGAAGCGGGGTGCCGACCCACTCGATCCTCTAGGGGAAGGCCAAAGACGCTGAGGAAGAACCAGGCAAGAGCACTCAGCGGGACCCGTCGGGGTATGGGCTCAGGCAGCCGAAGAAAGATTCTCAGAGATAACGTCGGGAAGGTCCCAGGGGCAACAGGGGCTGGTAGCAACCTGAAAAGACTCCTCCAACGAGGCGAATAGCCGAAGGAGAGGAGAGCCCAGTGGGATTGGCGAATGAGTCTGTAGGAGCCAAGAACGGGGAGTAATGTCCTCGGAGGAGACGGTACACGTCTCCCTGATGGAGGTAACGCCAACATCAGGCAAAGGGACTCTGGGCACTTGGTGGTTCCTACGACAGGCGCAGGCTCAGCTTGATAAAACCGAGCATATCAACCGTAGCAGGGCCAGGGACGAAGCTATGAGCAAACCATTCGAAGACGGGGCGTACGTGCACCAGCGCTTGAACCTCGGGACGAATGGGAAGGCTCATGGACGAAATGCCAAGGCTTCAAACCGGACCTGAGAGATTCAGCCGTCCGGCATTATAGGGGGCCTCGCGAAACGTGGCCTGGTGGAATTGTGAACCCGCCTTGCAACCGAAAGGGCAAGAACGGTTACCCTTCACCTACAAGCGGGCGCACGCGAGTTCTATCCCAACGGAAAAATGCTCGATGTGCAGGCGGGAGTGGCG
>CAZDYZ010000350.1:0-3947 GCA_964509525.1 uncultured Acidobacteriaceae bacterium | reverse complement strand
CGCAATCACTGAATCCAAACTGAGCAGGGATAAGTGTGCTTGGTTATGCAGAACTAAGATGACAGATACGGTGGGCTTGTTAACAGCAGGGCACGAAAGGCGTTCATGTCCCTGCAGAAGCTGGCGCAGCCGCGCATGCGCCTGCTCGTCCCAGGCTTCCCGGGCAGGTTGCATATCTGCAAAGAATGCACTCTGCTTGCTGCCCACAATATGATTCAGGCCCCATGACCACACGCGATGTTTGGCTCGAAGCGGCAATGGCAGGCGAGTGCAAACACCACGCACGACCCAATATCGCTCCTCCACATTCGAGGGACGGAGGGCGCTGATCAACGTGCCCGCCCGTTGCTTCTGCCGCCTGATGATTTCCACCAAACTTTGCAAGTCCGACCTCAAGTCTCCAAGTCTCCCGATTTGCGTCTCGCCATCACTCGTTCAAACTCTTCCGCATGCCACCGGAAGACGTAAGCGGACTGATATTCTGCCAGCAGTTTCGTCTGACCTCGCAGTCCCATTTCGTGACATCGTTCCGGGTTTGACAGCAAATCATCAATGGTGTTCGCCAGCCGGGTGCTGTCGCCGAAGGGCACCACCATGCCACCTCCGGCGCCCACGACAAGCTCCCGAGAGACCGCGATGTCGGCCGCGATCACAGGCTTGGCGTTGGCCCATGCCTCCAGCACGACCAGTCCGAGCGACTCCACGCGGGATGGTTGTGCAACCAGGGTGGCAGCGGCGAGGAAGTCGCGTTTCTGCACGTCCTCGAAAGATGGAAGATTCAACAGCCGTGGGCATGCTTTCGCATGGGGTGCGATATAACGGTCAAAGGCTGACAGGCTGGGACCGGCCAATACGAGCCATGCGTTTGATCCGCTGCTCCACAGGATTTTCATCGCTTCAACGAGGGCGATTGAGCCTTTCTCGAAGGCCTTCACGCCAAGCTGCAGAACGACTGGACCATCGATCTTGTATTGACGGCGAAAGCTCTCGGAAGAGCCCCCTGTGGCAGATTCCACATCGATCCCGTAACCGCGGACGGCTAACTTCTCCGGCGAAACGCCGCGTTGCTGCAGGCGCTGCTGCTCGACGATGGTCATACACAGCACGCGCTCACATCGTTGCAGCATCGCGATCAAGTGTGGTCGCATATAGAATCTTGCAACCTGGCTGCTGCCCTCTTCCCCCAGGTGTGCGCAAGGGGTAGCGATCACCGGTACACCCATGCTTTCTGCTGCCTGCAAGCCGGCATACATCACAGAGTTGTAGGGCAGCGGGCCGATGTGAATCAAATCTGCATCGCTAGCGCACAAAGCAACTTCCAGACCAGGGACTCGGAACCCGGGACGTCCGTACCGCGCTTTCCATCTCCAGTAAGGCACTATTGCTAGCATGCGCGTGGCGCGTCGCCGCCAAGCGTTATAGCAGATGGGAAAGCGGCGCACCCTCACGCCATCCACCGAAGTTTGTTGCTCCGGGAACGTCTTGAATCCGGGCAGCCAAAAAGCTTCGAGGTCATCGGCAGCGGTGGTGAAGACAGTCACGCGATGGCCCCGCTCGACCAGACATTTCGAAAGCGCCAGCAGGGAGTTCTCATATCCGCCGCGGTAGGGAAAGAATCGGGGAAGCACGAAGACGACGTGCATTTGGGAAGCAGCGCTGGCTAGTGTGCGCCGACGACCTCCGTGGCCGTAGAACTTCTATAGATCTCGATCACCTCGTCCGGGGGCCCGTCGGCTGCGATCGAACCCCGTTCGATGAGAATCGCCCGATCGCAGTACTGCGAAACTTCCTGCATAGTATGGCTGACAAGCAAGATAGTCTTGCCGGCTTTGCGGAAGTTCTGGATACGCTCGAAGCATTTCTGCTGGAAGGGCACGTCTCCCACAGCGAGGATCTCATCGATCAGCAGGATGGCAGGATCGATCTCGGTCGCCACAGAAAACGCTAGCCGCATGTACATGCCAGAGGAATATTGCTTGACCGGTGCGTCGATGAAGTCGCCGATTTCGGCGAACTCAAGGATCCGCTGTTCGCGGTCTTCCATCTCGCGCTTGGAATAACCCATCAGCAGACCGTTGAGCAGGATGTTTTCGCGGCCCGTCAATTCGTGATGGAAGCCCGCGCCCAACTCGATCAGAGGGGCGAGAGAGCCTTCCACTTGGACAGCTCCCGCCGTCGGCCGGTATACCCCGGCAACGATCTTAAGCAGTGTGCTCTTCCCTGATCCGTTGCGGCCAATCAGCCCCAGCATCTGCCCGCTGGGGACCTCCAGTGAAAGGCTCCGGACCGCCTCGAAATCGTGATAATGCGATTCGTGGCGGAAGAACCTCGAGAACAGTTCGCGCAAAGTGTCGGGGCGCTCATGGATGACCCGAAAGCGTTGGGTAACGTTCTGTAAACGGATTGCAATCGAGGGTGAGGACATTCCCGACTCAGACGTAGAAGACGAAATCGTCTTGATATTTGCGAAAGATGGCAAACCCGATAAACAAGCTGCCGAAGGCACAAACGAACGAAGCTATGATCGACGGCGCCTTCGGCAACATGCCGTAGTACACCGACAGGCGAAATCCATTGATCACGTAAATAATCGGATTCAGCTTAAAGATCCACTGGTGCTTCGGCGGTATGAACTCGAGAGAATAAATAATGGGTGTGACGTAGAACCAGGCGGACAGCACCACTTGCAGAATATGCGCAACGTCGCGGTAGTACACATTCGCAGCAGCGAAAAAGAATGTCATTCCCAGAGTGAAAATCGTAAGCGCGAGCAGGGGGACCGGCAAGTACAACCAGGTCCAGTAAAACGGATGCCGCATCAGAGGAACCAGAAGGGCAAGCGGAATCAGCGACAGAAACAGGTTGATAAGGTTGGAGACGATGGCTGCCATTGGAAACACCAGCTTGGCGACCTTTACCTTCTTGATCAGGTCGCCATTGCCAACAATCGACTCGACCGCGTAGGAAAGCGATTGCGAGAAGAACGTCCAGGGCAACAGAACACTAAGCAAAAAAATGGCATAGTGGGGGATGGCGAAACGCATGATTGTCGAGAACACCAGCGTTAGCACCAGCATGAGCAATGCCGGGTTCAACAGTGCCCACAGAAACCCCAGCACTGATCGCTTGTAGCGAATAGTTAGTTCCTTCAAGGCAAGTGCCCAGATCAGCTCGCGATAACGGTACGTGTCTCGAACTAATTCAATCATAAGAATTGGCTGAAGCTATCAATGTTAAACGATTTTCGTGGCGGTGTGAGATCGGACCCAACCGCAAGACTCTGTATTGTCCAGCGAGGCAAGGATTGCGGTTTTTGCAAGTGCTGCCTCGAGTGTGGACCCCCCTGGGCGTCAGAGTTCAGACATCGGCTCATCCTATTTGTTTTGCGTGCATACCGGACACACGACATTACTCAAACTCGGTCAGGGCAGCGTTTCCGTGCTGGGGCACTAGACGAGTCGATCTCCCGACACCTTGAATGCGGTGACGATTCCGATTGCTCCTCGTTGCTTCGGTTTAGGTTTAGGTAGGCTTGTGGTGACCTATGGCACCAGCGCCTGATCGGCATTTCTCGTACGGACTGTGACGCAACGCGAACCCAAGGTCCTAAGGCAAGGTTCAGTGGCTGGGTCCTAGATTGAGATCGGTCATCCCGCGTAGCAGGTCGCGTTGCTCCTCGCTGAAGGTGTTACGAAACTCATCGGAGTTCAGCAGTTGGCTGCGCGCAGCCGGCGGCATGCCGCGCAATCGCCGGTAGGCTTGCAAAACCTTGTTCCTCTGGTCTTCAGGAAGGGCGTGGTAACGCTGGAACAAGCTACGGGCATTTGCCTGTTGCTCCGGCGTCATGTGCTCGAAGGTCTCCATCCGGTCGAGAATCTGAGCTTTTTTCTCGGGAGGCTGGCTGTTGAAGTTCCGCAGGCGGTCGAGCAGTTGATTCTGTCTGTCGG
>CAZDYZ010000349.1:0-1870 GCA_964509525.1 uncultured Acidobacteriaceae bacterium | reverse complement strand
ACCTGCGCGTGTGTCGCAAAGTGAATGGCGGGGACACAGAGGCCACACCCTGCATCAAGGACTCGCTGCCCGGGCAAGAAGCCAATGCTGTTGATCTGATAGTTCAGCAGATCGGCAATATCCTTGGTGCGGAAAGCCTGGATGACTTCGCCATACACCTGCAAAAAGTCGGCGTGATGCAGATCATAAAACTCCCCTACATTGCGCGCATGGCGCTCGGCTGAGATTTGAGTCGGGCTGTTGGCGATCGACTTATTTCGCCGGTTATTCCGTACCGACAGTCGCCACCTGATCTCATGAAAGATATTGCGCGGGGTATAGGTCTGCCAAAAGCTTCGGGCCGTCTGCGCCGTTTTCACGCCGGCAGGACTTCCTTCTGAGGCGTGCCCAGATCGCATCCCCTCGATCGATATTGTTTCTTCCGACTGTCTTGACGGGGGCATCTTGTCGGACTACTATACCCCATCCTTGGGCGCACAGGATGGCTTGCGATGCGCGTGCTGTGCTTATTATTCTCGATTCTGTTTCTGCTCGCGTTTACCGGCGCCTGCCGTAATCAGCAGAATGATGCTCCCCGGGGAGCAACCGACGAAGTCCGCCTCAACCAGAATGTCACCACCGGTAAGCCCCAGGATCCCATCTTCAGGGACTTCGACAAGAACTGGCGTAAGTTCATCAGCGACTCGCCGCAATTGACAGCACAGATCGTCGGAACTCCCGTAGAGGAGTCCAGGGCGCAGGAGCCGATCATCTTTTCGCAGTGCATTTATTCTCCTGAAGCTCAGGGCTACATTCCCAAGATAACCATTACCTGGAACGATAACCAATCCAACGCGACGCAATTCACCCGGATCAAGCAACCGGAACAGACTGAAACTCCCACAACGCGCTTCGATCTCGGACTGGTACACTATGCTTTTGCCGGCAATTTTTTTACCTCGGCCCTTTCAACCGAGAACGGTAAGCGATTTAGCCTTCCCGCCGACAGCGCTCTAATCAAGAATCCGGAAGCGCTGCTCCTGACCGGCCCCGGCCTGTTTCCGAAGCTCCTGGACTACAGGGCCGAAGCCCTGGAGGACCGAAATACGAACCGGCGATTTGTCAGGCAAACGGTTGTCCTCGGGGAATTGAGTCAGGGCCTGTCGTATAGCATGCGGGTTAGCCGCCTTAGCGATGCCCGATGGAACGCGGACAGGCAGTTTGTATTTATATCGCCGGTTTGTCCAAATTCACTGTGAGAAGACACGTATGCCTGGATTATCACAGATGACACGGCGCTTCGACTTTGCGTTCGCCGTCCTGCTGGCGGTCATGCTAGAGATTTCCGGTCCGGCTGCCGCACAACTAAAGAGCACGTGGTTTGATATCAACCCCTCGCAATCGAATGACGGCAGGAATGGCGCCAGTGGCGGTCGGGTGAATCACGTTGGTGCGGCCAGTGATTTCAGCAAAGTCTTTGCGGCCACCGAATGGGGAGGGCTATACCAAAGCTTTGATCAGGGTCTTACCTGGGTCAAGATCGAGAACTTCATCCCCTCTGCCACTTGGGATGTGAAGGTCGATCCGCACAACTCCGAGAAGGTCTATGCAACCTCGTTCTTCGATGGACGAGTGAATCCACAGTCGGGCATAAGCGTGAGCATTGACGGGGGCAATTCCTGGACTGCGGTGAATATCCCGACCCAGAACAAGCTCAATTGCACGGTTGCCGCGCGAAAGACGGAACCCTCGGGGTGGCAAATCAGCATCAATCCCAACGACAGCCACACGGTGTTCGTGGGCACCAATTGCGGTCTCGCGCGGTCGCTGGATGGCGGTGGCAGCTGGACGTTTATCGATCCGTCACCCGGCGACGCGGCGGAGCAGATCT
>CAZDYZ010000348.1:0-3687 GCA_964509525.1 uncultured Acidobacteriaceae bacterium | reverse complement strand
CTGTATCGTTGTACGGTATGGGAAGCCGTTAATGGTGCCCTTAACCGGAAGCTGGCCTCGTACGCCCCAAATCTCGGCCACGTTAAAAGGGATGGCAATAAAGCACCATGCGTTGCCCGGACCTGCGCCTTCCGCTTTGGCTGTGAATTTCCTCTGCATCGCAACCCTTGCCGGTAAGCTCAAAATGCGCCAGAGATTATATCGCTTCGGTCCGCGCCGTCTGCCTTCGTCCGGATTCGATAAGCTCACTCGGGGGATGATTTCCTGATGCCTGACCCAATCGCCCAGTTCGCTCGTGCGAAATACCTGAACCTGGAAACTTTTCGCAAAACCGGTACTGGGGTACGGACTCCCGTGTGGTTTGCCCCAGGGAATAAGGTTGTCTATGTCTACTCGGCTCCCGATGCCGGAAAGGTGAAGCGCATCCGAAACAACCCGAGAGTGCGGGTTGCCCCTTGCGATTTCCGCGGCAATCTGCGCGGCCCGTGGTGGGACACGCAAGCCCGCATTTGTAACGGTCCGGAAGCGGCACGGGGACAACAGCTGCTGCGCTCGAAATATGGCTGGCTGAAGATCGTGGGCGACTTTTTCAGCCGGCTGCGTGGCCGCACGCAAACCGTGATCGCCATCGATATGAGTTAGGCGGAGCGCTCATGTTTGGCGACCTGCTGTATCCTCAATGAATGTGTGAGGACCCTTTCGACCGTAGAAACATCATAAAGACATTACGGTCCAATGCTCACCTCTGGAGGCTGCTGCTATGAGCGTTAACGATCCTCTCCAGGCACCAATGAAGGGCACAGAGCGCCAGCAAATTGCCGGAGTCCAACTTGACATCGCGCGTGCAGGCATTGCTCGTGTCAAGCGTGTGATTTACCCAGCGGGATTCCGCTGGTCGACTCACATCAAACCAGTCGTCGGCACTGATCTCTGTATGCATGCCCACGTGGGATTCCTCGCTCATGGTCAAATACATATCGAGTTCCCGGATGGCTGCCGGGTGGAGTTCACTGCTCCACAAGCCCTCGTTATCGAACCGGGCCACGATGGCTGGGTCGTGGGCAATGAGCCGGCTGTAGTCATCGAATTCGACTTCGAGAATGACACCGCTCAACGGGTTGGAGTGCCCGATCACCACGTGCATGGCGATTCGAACCTGTAGCCGGAGATGTGGCCTTTTGCCGAACAGGTTCGCCCCCGTCATTCGGGCCGGGTAAGCCGACACTTGACGATAGGCAAGAGGGTTGGCCCGGGAGTCCAAGCTATTGGCACCCTTATGAGGGATACCTTCCCGTGATGTAGCCTTCCAGTTGCTGGATGGTGTGCTGCTGGCCGGAGATGATCCACTTCACCAGATCTCCGATCGACAGCATACCAATGACGGTATCGCCTTCCATGACCGGAAGATGACGAATGCGGTGGTTGGTCATGATGGCCATGCAATCGTCCACGCTCTGTTGGCGGGTCACGAAGATCACTGGGGTGGTCATGATCTGGCTGACCGGCGTTTCCTTGGAGTGCCGTCCCTGGAGGATGACTTTGCGAGCGTAGTCCCGTTCCGAAAGGATACCTGCCAGTCTGCCCTCGGATATTACAAGCAAGGCCCCAACTCCGAATTTGGCCATCTTCTCGATGGCTTCGTAAACCGACTGCTCAGGTGTTATGGACAAGACTGAATGGTCGGTTTTCTGCGCGAGAACGGCGTCAACTTGGTCAGCAAGGCTCATGGAAGCACCTGGCGGGTGATGACCCTTTCGTCGGGGTATCTTACATCATCCCGGCTCGTGTGCCATCAAATTTGGAGAGCCAAGAATGAGGCGCTCCCACCCCCCAGCCAGGGAACAGACGCGCCCTCACTTCCCGCTCCCCCTGGTCTACCCGGGCTCACAGCGGCCTCTGAGCTGGTAATGACGGTTTCCCTCTTGCTGGCACGGGCTTGGATCACGTATTGGGTCTGCGATGGTGCCTTCGTACAGGAAAAGGCGAGCTGGCGATTCTCCGCAGAGGAGCGGTGCAGATCTCGTTGCCGCCTGCAACCCCCAGGTGACCAATTGTCCACCACATTTCCACTGGCTTCTGCGATTTTGATTTTGTTCACTGTTAAACAATCTTTTTGAACAGTGCCTGGGATGGATAGCGGGGGGGCGAGCATCGTGCATTTTAAGGCGCTTCACGAAAGCCGAACTGTAAGCCTCTCATCGATAGCCCCTGCGATGTTAGCTGCAACTTCGTCGAACGTGATGGGCCTTAGGAATACTGCAGAAGAGTCGAGTTGAAAATACAGGATGGAAACGTCTGCCGTCGCAATTCCGATCCCAATTCTGCAGCCGTCGGACAACCCCGATCTGCAACTCGTAATTTCCGTGATCTCGTGTCGATTGGTGGAAAAGAGCTTTTCCTCACTCGGGCAACTGATTGCCGCTGAGGACGAGGGCGTTCGTCACCATGTTGGCCTGGGAGGGGAAGAAGCGGGTCGAGGTCTCAGATTCTAAGATTCTGCTTCACAAAGATTCTCCTCCAATGTTAGCGAGAGCACGCTTGACGGTCTCCTCCAACGCCCTACTGGCTGAGGCGTACTCTTCTCCAGAAATTGAGCCACGTATTCTATCAGTTTCAAGTTGAAATAGTTCATTCTTTAGACCGTCCAGCGAAGTTGTGGAACTCTGACTTGGACTGGCACACCGCACTGCAAGTCCGTAGCCAGCCACCTTCTGAGTCTTGCGTACCCTCCAAACGATACCAGCGCAAGCGGCAAGGAAAATACAGCTCATGCTTGTCCAGGCCAGCGAGTGCGCTGAAGGCTGGGTTTTCCCCAAGTGCGTATTCATGGGCGTCAAAGAAGGTGGCGCCGCACGATCCGGACCCGATACCGTTGGATTCGGAAGAGCAGATGCCTCTGACCGCACCTGTGTTTTCGCTTGATCTCGGAGAGGGGGAAGCGCTCCTCCTCCGGAGAGTTCAAACCCCGGTCCTTCTCCTGCCTTTAGCTGGCTGGTAGCTCGGACTTGATAATTGCTATCGCCAGTTTCCAAGGCCTCGAAGCTTGGCCAGCGCGAAGAGAACTTCATGGTTGAGGGAATCATCACCGCTATCTGTTGCAGCGGATAGGCGCGTCTTGTTTGAAACGTCGTGTGTCCGTTGTAAGGCAAGTCGTAGTTGAAGGCAAACTTGGTTGCTCCGGGCTGCAAGGGGAAGTTTACCGAATAGCGTCCAGGCTCGCCCGACACGGGCATCGCGGAAATCATCACAGCAATCTTTTCCGGGCCTGCCGCCAGGACAGAATCAATCTTGGCATTCGCCGGCAAATAAACCTCGAATGTTTTCTCGCCGGCCTGAGTCAAGGGAGGGCTCGATAAGTTGTTGATCTCATACATATCGGAGACGTGAAGCATTTTCCCTTTCGTTCCGACGCGAAGGATTTCGATCGTACCGGTCAGGCCCTGTATGCGGGGTGACCTATCAAACACTTGAATGGAGAGTACGTCACCTGCTGAGGCTAGGTGATCATAGTTTATGTTCTGGTGAACGACCCGTACCAGGTATGGCTTGTCCGGATATTGCATCTTCAGCGCAAATGTCCCTTGCATATCAGTTTTCGCGCGCACCTCCTCTCGTATTTCCCGACCAATTCGAAAGAGGATTACATCATCGCCCACTGCGGGCTGCCCTCGGCTTTGATTGCGAGCC
>CAZDYZ010000347.1:0-9443 GCA_964509525.1 uncultured Acidobacteriaceae bacterium | reverse complement strand
CACTTTTACGCGCCCGTTGGAGAGACTCGTGAATGGCGTGCGCGCTCTGGGGAGAGGAGACTTTCGGTATCCTTTGCATGTGCAGGGAGCCGGAGAGATCGCCGAGCTCACCAACGCGTTCGCCAGCATGAGGGAGAGCCTGCAGGAAGCCCAGCAGCGTTTGCTTGACGCTGAGCGCCTTGCCACTATCGGCAGAATGGCCAGTTCCATTTCTCACGACTTGCGCCATCCCCTCACGGCTGTCCTGGCTAACGCCGAGTTTCTCGCCGATGCCGATTTGAATCCCCAGCAACGCGAAGAGCTTTACCTCGAAATTCGGGTTGCGGTCAATCGGCTGACCGACCTTATTGATTCATTATTGGAACTTTCGCGGCCTGCCGGATCAATTAACGTTACCGAGGCCCCTATAGAGCGGACCATCAGCCGCGCCATCGAACTGGTTCACGCTCACCCCCAATTTCAGAAAATTATGGTGAGCATAGAGTCGGGAGGCCTGCACAATGCGCAGTTCGATCTGCGGAAGATGGAGCGCGTCATCTATAACTTGCTGCTCAACGCCTGCCAGGCGGTGCAGGGTTGCAGCGGAACTGTTGCCGTCTCCGTGACCGGCGACGACGATAGGCTGGAGATTCGTATCAGGGACGACGGACCGGGCGTCGAATCCTCCATCGCCAACACCCTTTTTCAGCCATTCATCAGCTACGGCAAGGAAAATGGGACGGGGCTGGGACTAACGATTGCGCAGAAGATCGTGCAGGACCACAGCGGCACATTGCAACTGGAAAGTTCGGTGCCTGGCCGCACTGTGATGCATATCGTGCTGCCCCGGGTGCTCAAGAAGGCAGCTGTTGGGAACAACCAGGCGGCAGACGTCTCCAGCCACTTCAGCTTGTAACAACGTTGGGAACAACGCGTGCAGGCTCAAAGGCCCCTTCAATTCGCTGCCCGAGGTGCGAAATGGAATTCAGATGCTCTCAGGTATTTGGCACGGCGCTGGTTGTATGTTTCGCGTTAACAGCAAGAATTCCGGGTGCTGCGCAAGTTCAACCAGGTCAGCAGGTAACGTCCACCGACGCTGGCGGGAAAGCTGCTCTCAGTGAACTGCAGTCCCAGGTGCGGGAACTCAAGGAAATGGTGTCGCAGCTCCAGCAGGAAACAACCGCCAGCCGCGCCGAGATTTCCAAGCTTCGCCAGGAGTTAGAGGCACAACGCGCCGACTCGCCTCCAGGAACCGCCCAGTCGGGACAACTACTGCAGCACCTCGAAGAAGACGAGCAATTGCTTTCCGCCAAGGTGGACGAGCAGTACCAGACGAAGGTGGAGAGCGCCTCGAAATACCGGGTGCGTTTTTCGGGGATCGTCCTCTTCAACCTGTTCGGCAACAGCGGTACTCCGGACAATCAGGATGTGCCGACCTGGGTCCTCCAACCCGACCCCATGGACTCACCTGGCTCGGTGGGAGGTACAGTTCGGCAATCTATTCTTGGATTCGAGGTCTTTGGGCCAGACGTCTTCGGGGCCCGTTCCACGGGCGACCTCAATTTTGATTTCGGCGGTGGATTTCCAGCTACGTACAATGGCGTGAACTCAGGTCTGGCGCGATTGCGCACGGCGACTATTCGCCTGGATTGGAAAGACACATCCCTCATCGCAGGACAGGACCAGCTGTTCATTTCACCTCAAGCTCCAACTTCGTTCGCGTCACTGATCGTTCCGGCGCTGTCCTACTCAGGCAATCTCTGGTCATGGACTCCGCAATTGAGGGTCCAGCATCGCTTCGAGTTTTCCGACCATTCCAACGTTACTTTGCAAGGGGGCGTGCTCGACCCGCTGACCGGCGAACCGCCCGATTACTTCAACTACGTCTGGTTTCGTGCTCCAGATGCCGGTGAGGAGTCGCGTGTGCCGGCTTTCGCAGCACGGGTTGCCTACTCCCATGCAATGTTCGGACGCACCTTCACCGTTGGCGCTGGAGGCTATTACAGCCGCGAGTACTGGGGCTTCAACCGCAACGTAAATGGATACGCGGCAACCGCAGACTGGAACCTGCCGCTTGGCCGCTGGTTCACTTTAAGCGGCTTTTTCTACCGCGGACAAGCGATCGGCGGGCTCGGCGCTGCCCTTAGCCGAAGCGTTGTATATAACGGGCCGCTCACCGACCCTGCTACAACCGTGCTTCCGGTAAACTCCGTCGGCGGGTGGGCGCAGTTAAAGTACCAGCCCATGCCGAAGCTTGAGTTCAACGTGGCATTTGGGCAGGATAACCCGTTTGCGGCCGACATTCGTGCCTTCGGCGACCAAACCGAGAGCTATGCCGATCCCGACGTGACCCGTAACCGAGCAGCGTTTGGCAACGTTATCTATAGGCCTCGCTCTGACTTACTCTTGTCGCTGGAATATCGCCGGATAAGAACTTTCTCGATTTATAACGACAGCTATGCTGTTGGACAGCTGAACCTGGCAATGGGGATATTGTTCTAAGTATCAGCAATGAGCGCCAGAAAAAAATTCGTTTTGCTGATTGCGATCGTGCTGGCGTGCTGGCTGAGTGCAATCTCGTGGACTCAGGACACTAACTTTAGCGTTACCGGCCGCGTGGTTTTGGAAGGAGCGTCCAGCGTTTCTCCAACAAATTCAACAGTTGTGTGGCTCGCTCCATTTGGCACGGACCCCAATGGTGCCGTGGCGGTCGCTCCCATGCATGCTGTTTTGCGGCAGCAGAACAAGACGTTCGAACCTCACTTGCTTGTCGTTACTACGGGGTCAACGGTGGATTTTCCCAACCGCGATCCTTGGTTCCACAATGTGTTTTCTCTATTCAACGGAAAGCGCTTCGACCTTGGTCTCTACGAAGCTGGCTCGTCACGCACGGTTCACTTCGATCGCGAAGGTATCTCCTACATCTTCTGCAACATCCATCCAGAGATGAGCGCGGTGATAGTCGTGCTCTCCAGCCACTACTTCGCGATTCCCGACAAGCAGGGTGAATTCTCAATCCCCTCCGTACCACCAGGGCGTTATACGCTACACGTCTGGAACGAAAATGCTCTGCCAGAATCGTTGCAGGCGTTATCGCGCGCTGTGGAAATCAGCGGGACATCTCACGCAGTCGGTACCGTCCGCATACGGGTAACAACAGCATCGACTATGCACAAAAACAAGTATGGCCGAGACTACGAACCTCCCTCGCCGAACAATCCGATTTATGTACAGCCGCAATAGCTTCAGTCCATTGCATTAACACATCTTCGAACCACCCTGGCGTAAACCTTCGAGCCTGCTTGCCACACGCGCGTCCAACCAGTTTATTCAAACCTCCAGAAGCCGCCGCACAGTCTCAAATACATCTCCCAGCTGAAATAGACGTATGCCAGCGACCCCATCGGCTCCCGCTTTGATGCAGGCTCGAGCATTCGAGAGGGTCACTCCACCCATGGCCAATACGGCAAAACGAGTTGGTTTCGCTTCTTCGTTGACGTGGGAACGCGGTATGGTGCACGCAGCGCGTAAAGTGTCAAGACCAATTCCCCGGGTGTTGGCTTGCCCTTTTGAGAAAATTGGCGCAATCACAGCGAAGTTGGCGGCGTGCGCTGCAGCGTAGAAGACGTCGGCGACCGTATGCGCTGATACGCCGATCAAGGGCTCACGATCTCTACTGTGCATCCACAGCGCGCGAACCTCTGACGCGGCAACTTCTCCATCGGGAAGATGAACGCCGTCGGCTCCAACCGCGAGCGCAACATCAGTACGCCCGTTGATGAGCAACTTCGTGATCGCCGAAGCCGTACGAACAGCATGCAAAGCTTCGCACGCCAGGCGCTCCAGTTCGCGTGGCGAAAGATCTTTCTCCCGAAGTTGGATGAGTTGCACCCCAGCACGCGCCGCGTCGGCAATCCTGGAGAGTAAGGCCTCACGCTGCTGTTCGTGTGCCCCCGCGAAACTCTTGCGATCAGTGATGTAATAGAGAAGCATCGCCCAAGTGAATGTGTTCAGTGTGTCGACTCCATAATATGATCCAGAGCCGGGACTTCACTGGGAGTCGGGGGGAACCCGCCACTTCGATGCGAATTGCTTGAGCACATTCGTGCCCCATCAACCCAAGAGCAACTTGAGTTCGGGCATCTCCGAAACTGCTCTAGAATAAAACCGTGCCGCCTGCTTCCCAAGCCGATCCCCACACTAAGAAGAAGGCCCCTACACATCGCTCTCCCGTCAAGAAAGGCAAGCCGATTGAGATCCTGCGCGTGCAGAAGCTCATGCAATTGCCGTGGCTGGTTCACGGATTCAGCACGCGCGGGGGTGGTATTTCCACCTGCTACGGTGGTAACGCGCTCAATCTGGGTCTTACCCAGCACGACACGAAAGTTAATGTCGAACGCAATTGCGCGCTCTTTCTGGAAAAGGTGGGGGCGATAGACCCGGAAGGACGTGCCTGGCCACTCGTTCAGCTTAGGCAGATCCACTCTTCAGTGGTGCACGAGGTGAGCGCCGTTTCGCGTAAGCCACTCGCTGGCGATGGACTGGTCACCGACACAGCGAATCTATTACTGGCAGTTCGGACTGCCGATTGCGTTCCCATTCTTCTGGTCGACGTGAGGCGCCGCGTGGTCGGCGCAATCCATGCCGGCTGGCGCGGAACCGTGGGGCGCATAGTCGAGAAGGGCATCAGCGAAATGCGGCGCCGATTCGACACCGTTCCGCGGGATCTGCGCGCAGCCATCGGGCCTTGTATAAGGCGATGCTGCTATCAGGTCGGCGCTGACGTGCGCGCGGAGTTCGAGTCGCAGTTTTCCTACAGCGACCAACTCTTCCATGAAAGCTTCGATGTCAACGCTTTACCCGCCCGCTATCCAATGCTTTTCCTGAACCAGAAAGCTTCGTACCACGGTGATCTTGGGCCGGAAATACACCTTGATCTCGTGGAGGCCAACAAGCGCCAGTTACAAGACGCCGGAATTCGTGAGGAATATGTCAGCGTCGTCGAAGGATGTACAGGTTGCCAGACGATGCGCTTCTTCTCGCACCGTGTGGAGTTCGGTCAGACCGGACGCCTGATGGCTGTCATTGGCATCAGATCCGAATAATTCACCCGTTTCCGACTGGGACTTTCTTCGCTCGGTAGTTGGATCACGGCGCTCATGGGAACCTCTATGCTTCCTGATGGCACGCCGCTCTTCACGTCCGGTGAACTTACGATGACACGCGGCAAAGATTGGGCACGGCAAGTGGGAAACGTGGCTTCGCCGTCTTTCTTGTCCTTGAAGGAGTGTTCACTCGTTCTTATTGCTCTGATGCGCTCTCCGGCGCAACCTCGGCCTCTCCGACATAGTTATTGACCATGTCCTTCAGTTCCTTGCTAGGCTTGAAGAATGGAATTTTCTTGGCGGGAACTTCTACCCGGTCGCCGGTTTTGGGATTGCGTCCCACGCGGGGCTTGCACTGTCGAGTGCGAAAGCTGCCGAATCCGCGGATCTCGATCTTGTCGCCAGCACGCAGGGAGCGCACCACGCTCTCGAAGATGGTTTCGACGATGACTTCGCTGTCCTTCCGAGTGAGTTCCGCCAGCCGGGAAACTTCATCGATCAAGTCTGCTTTTGTCATCTCCCACGCCCCTTTTACAAAAACGAATTGCTGTCACAGTTGGGCACAACCGGATACTCTCAAATTACGGCAACGTTGGCAAGCCGAAGTTTCCGTTGGACTTCTGAGCGTCAGACCATGACCTGAGTTATTTCCACAAGTAGTAGAATCCCACATTGGTTTCCATCAGCTTGGTCCGATTGGGAAGATACTCGGAAACATCACCGAACAGCAGGTCAAGCAGGCTTTTACGCTCTTTCTCCGGGTGAACCAAGGTTGGCTCACCTTTGATTCCGACCGATTTCGCGGTGTCTTCCACCGCAGTGCGGAAATCGCCTATCTGGTCCACCAGCTTCAGCGGAACCGCCTGCTCGCCGGTCCACACTTTGCCATTTGCCAGCACGCGAACATCATCGTCTTTCATGTGGCGTCCGCTGGCGACGCTATGAATGAATTGCATACGCATGTCGTCAATGATGCCCTGCAGATAGGCAAGCTCGGCAGGTGTCATTTCGCGCGTGGGCGAACCGGTGTCCTTAAACTCACCGGCTTTGATGGTAATGTCCTTCAATTTGGCCCACTTCATGAGCTCTTCGTAGTTGATCCATTGTGCGATCACACCAATGGAGCCAACGATGCTGGCGTCATCAGCGAAGATCTTGTTCGTCGCCGAGGACACATAGTAGGCACCACTCGCTCCGACCGTCTCGATGGAGGCCACAATGCGCTTCTTCTTTTGATCACGAATGCGCAGAACCTCGCGATAGATCTCTTCGGAAGCCGCCGCGCCGCCCCCGGGCGAGTTTACGTGCAGAACGATCGCTTTGATGGAGCTATCATCGGCGTACTTTCTGAGTTGGGTCACTATATCCTTAGGCGTAAAAATCACGCCTTCCAGATCCACGACCGCGATCTTGTCACCGAAGCCGCCGAACGTATCCTTCTGCTGGGAGCGAACGGTGAAAAACACCAGGGCAAAAATACCCACTAGAAAGAGGAAGAAGGCTCCGCCCCCCAGCAAAACCCAAAGAAATATACGGGACCGCGGCTCCTCTGTCATAAGTGAACGGTAAGTTTAGCAGAAGCAGGTGCAGGCATTCAGTGCTTTATGAGCTTCGGATTGGGGTGCAATCCTGATGGTTCATCACTGAAATACGGCAGCGAAGAACGCCCTGATCTTGCTGAAGAAGCCGTGTTTCTCCAGCTTCGCGGAAGTTTCCGTTGGTTTGTTTTGGGTGTTGGGTTTTGCCGGCGGAGGCAAAACCACCGAATCCAGTGGCACGACTTGGGTGTTTTCCAGCTTCAGCGTGGCGACGCTCACGCTCAGGTCAGGCTCCGGATCGGTGGCACGAAAGACGAAAGGTGCGTCGACGGTAACGTGTTCTTCTGCAGCCATGTTAGGCAACGGCTTAGTAGGCTCGGCAGCAGGTTGCGCGGGTTTGGACTCCGTGGGAGCCGGCAGTGCAACCTTCGCAACCTGTGTCGGCACAGACACTGGACATCCGCAATTCTGCTTCGATCGAACCGCATCGCTAAGGTGTCCGCCCTTGAACTGAACAGCTTCGTCGGGCTTTACCTGGTAAGTCGCGTCTCCCATGGTCTCAGAGACAACAATTGCCGCAACGTTCCACGGTAACGATTGCACGCATGTGTCACCTTCCGGTGTGATACGCACTGCAACGTGCAGGGTTCCCGGCCCAGGCATGAGCAGACGCAGGTCGGGCGTTAGGAGTGTGTCCGCGGAATTACCTAATGGATAGTTCATTTCCAGATTGCCCGTATTCAAGCTGAACATCAGCTCGCGTCCACTTTGTGAAGCGGTCAAGGAAAGCTTGGTTCCCGGGCAAACCACCAGGTCTCCTCCGCGTTCGAGTTTCAGGGTCGCGGCTTGGGCTCCGGCCTGGATCGAGGAACCGCTGAGCACGCTGGTTCCCGATCCCGCCAGAATAATCGACCCCTTCACGCGAGCATCGGTAGCGAAAAGTTCGCCCAGGGTTTGCTGCCCTGCCGTTGCGCCCTGCATCCCGATCGCGAGCAGCGCTGGCAGGGAGATGAGCTGGAAAGGAGACAACATGGGTTGCAAACTGCGATGAAATGGGGCGCTTACGACGATAACACCGCGGCCGAAGGTTCACAACGGAGGCTTTGCGAGGGCGGTCACTGTCCATGGGATCTAGAACCCCGCCTCTACAGCCGAACCTGCCGCAGGCGGAGTTTCACCGTCGCCTTGCAGGAAAGGAGCAGATGCTTCTGACGCAATCATGCGGGTCACGAAGTTTGCCCCCTGGAGCTAGGCGCACGACGAAGTTTGAGAGATTCCGCACTTGGACAGCAGGTACACGGCGAAACTGCCCAGCCAGTGACTGCCTTCGTAATGCTCACCGGTGACCGCTGCGAGTCCCGCGCTGGCATGAGATTGTGCAGCAACGGAAACTGCAGCAAGGCGCCTGTCATTCGGCGGCAAAGCGCTGGCGATACCTTCTAGCATCCAGGCGCGGCTCAAATTCAGACCGTCGAGGTGTGCCAGCTTGGGGTCGCCTGGATGCGGCGAAATGGCTGGCCGCAGCCAGTCAGCGGTTCCGTCTTTGCCAATCTGCGGCATAAAGTCTTGCAGCCATTTTGCGAAATCGGAGGATGTTAGCACCCGTCGCATTACGTCAGCCTCGGCCAGGCAAGGGGAGAGAAAGTCCTCGCCCGACGGCTCATACTCTAACGGGCAATTTTTGTCCGCCAAATAAAACTGACGTGTTATTTCTACAAGGAGATTTGTACATTCCGTGTTATCTGTGCCGTGCGAATAGTCCAGCATCAGGCCGAGAGCGAACGCGGTTTGAGAATGTTCGCCTGAGCGTACAGGGTGCAGCAACTTTGGCAGCCAGAGTGTCACACGCTCCAGCACCGTCGCCTCGAGCGATCTCAGGTTCTGCGCCAGCTCAAGCCCTTGCGGGTTATTCCACTGACGCAACTCGGCGGCGAGTTGCAGAAGCCATGCTAATCCATAAGGACGCTCAAAGCTTGCGCGATTTTCACCTCGCATGTAGGCCACTTCTTGCGCGATGTTCTCTGCAGTCAGATTTTGTCGTAATGCTGCGTGAGCCCTGGGCGTGAAAGCTGCATCAGGGAAGATTCGCGCCAGGCGGACCAGCAGCCAGTGTCCATGCACCGAAGAATGCCAGTCATAGCAACCAAAAAACGCCGGTGTGAGCTTGCGAGGGGGGAGCACATCGGCATCGCTGTTCATTGTGTGCGCGATCTTGTTGGGATATTCGCGACACACGCAAGCCAACGCCAGGGTGGCGAAGCGTGCGGCAGTGTTGATGTCGAACAGGTCGGGCATGGGCGCCTTACTTGGGTGTCGCGTTTTTCTGAGGGTTGTAGGTCGGGCCCTTGGTTTCGAACATGGTCTCGGGGAAGTTGTTGTTATAAGTCACCGTGGTCATGAAGCGCTGGTTGCTCATCTCGCCATTCAGGTTACGAACTGTGCTCAGTGGCGTCTGGATGCCCTGGATCAAACGGTAATTGCTGAAGACCTCCGACTCTTCGTCCATCATTCGATCGTTGGGATCGCGCCAGCTATACGTCTTCTTTACGGGCAGGTGCGAACGCGGATCGATGGACAAGGTCACGCTGTCGTTGTTCGCGTTCAAGACTGTGACCTGATCAGCCAGGTTCTGCTCGACCATGGCAGGGCCACTGTACAAAATCATGGTGCCAGGCGCCGCCAGCCATTTGCGGATGATCCACTCCAGAGAGTGCTCGCGGCGGCGGCGATAGTCTTCTAACTGCTTGGGGTCCTGTGTTGCTGTGCCCTTGTAGGTGATCTCGTATCCTTGGTCCCCTATGTTGAGCTCGATAACATCCCT
>CAZDYZ010000346.1:0-2591 GCA_964509525.1 uncultured Acidobacteriaceae bacterium | reverse complement strand
CACCATCTGAAAGCATCGGGTGATCGGAAATCACCATCACGAGAAATGTTCTAGATTGTTTGCTGGACTAAGCCTGTGACATGTGAACATCCCCCACTCTGTCATCCCGACCGGAGAAGATCATCGCGAAGGCGATGATCTGCGCGGCGGTTCGTTTGGACCTCCCGTCGCTCCACCGGTTCTAGCGGGGCCGTCTTTCCCCGTGACCGCCCCCGGTCAGGTGACTCAGCCGTGGTATAATTTAACTAACTGGTTAATTATATGAAGGCATTGGGCGCTATGCTTCGGCCCCGCCGTTCCCCCGGCCGGTTTAACGATGGACGGCTCGCCCCCCGTTTGGGGACTCGCGGCCGTCCGGAAGAAAGCCGGGCGGCGATCCTCAAGGCGGCGGTCGCCGAATTTGCCGAGCATGGAATTGCCGGCGCTCGCACCGATGCGATTGCGGACGCGGCGCACGTCAACAAGGCGCTGCTTTATTACTACTTCAAGGACAAGGATGCCTTGTACGAAGCAGTGCTCGACCATGTGTTCGGCGGGATGCGGGCGCGGGTGATGCCGGCGCTCGAAAGCAATCTGCCGCCGCGGCAGAAGATGCTGGAGCATCTGGGGGCGTACTTCGATTACATAGCGGCCAACCCGAGGTTTCCGCGGGTGGTGCAAGGAGAGTGGATGCGGTCGGGCGCGAAGGGCAGCGCACGGATGCAGCGCGTTGCGAAGAAATATTTCCGTCCGATTGTCGAGAGGCTGGCTGAGGTGTTGCGAGAGGGAATTGAGGCGGGGGAATTCCGGCCGGTGAATGCGCTGGACTTTGTCCCGTCGGTGGTGGGTGTAGTTGTTTTTTATTTCAGCGCAGCGCCGCTCATGAAGACACTGATGAAGGTAGAACCGTTGTCGGAGGAGCGGATTCGGGAGCGCAGGGCGTTTGTACTGGATTTTATTTCGGCGGCGCTGTTTCGGTAAGCACCGCAGAGACGATGAGGACGCGGAGAGCAGCTTTTGGTTCTTAGCTCTCGCTTTTCTCGGACAGGGATGACAGCCGATAAAAAGCTAGAGGCCAAAGAGGCTAGAAGCTAAGAACCTGCCGACGAGAGCTTAATGCTAGGAGATTTAGATGAGTGTTCGGAATAAATTCTTGATTCTGTTGGGGGTCATCCTGGCGATTGCTTCGGGGTACTACTTTTTTTCCACGCCGCGGGGCAGCGATCTGGTTTTGGTGGGGACGGTGGATGCCAACCAGATCGTGGTGAGTCCGCAGGTTCAGGGACGGATTCTGAAGCTCCTGGTAGAGGAAGGAACTCAGGTAAAGCAGGGGGATCTGATCGCGCTGCTGGATCCGTCGGAACTGGAGGCGGAGGAGCGTGCGGCGGCGGCGACGATTGCCAGTTTGCGATCGCAGGTGAGTGCCAACGAGTACACGCGGAAGTCGACGAAGGGGTCGACGTCCAGCGACGTGTCGAATGCGCAGGCCAAGCTGCAATCGGCGCGAGCCCAACTGGCGCAGGGCGAGGCAACCTTAACGCGGGTGGAGAGCGACAGCCGGAGAACGATTGCACTGGCGCAGGCCGGTGTGGCATCGGATCAGGATCGGGTCCAGGCGGAGATGAACCTGAAGGCGCAGCAGGCGAGCGTACAGTCGCTGAAGGATCAGGTAACCGCGGCGCAGGCGGATCTGAATTCGGCAATTGCGCGTAAGAATCAAGCTGCGGCTGCGCAGAGTACAGTGGCATCGACGCAGGCGCAGAGGGAGAACGCGATAGCGCAGTTGAAAGAGGCAGAGGTGCGGCTGGGATATACCAAGATTTACTCGCCGGTAACGGGAACCGTGCTGGTGCGGGCGGCGCGTGAAGGCGAAGTGGTCAACGCGGGGCAGGCGATCGTGACGGTGGTGGATTTCAGCGACACGTGGGTGCTGGCAGCAATTCCGGAAACGGACGCCGATCATATTGGACTGGGAGACACGCTGCGGGTGCGGCTGCCGGGAGGCACGGTGGTTCCGGGGAAAGTTTTTTATAAAGCGGCGGAAGCGGATTTCGCCACGCAGCGCGATGTGGGGCGGCGAAAGCGGGATATACGGACGATTGAGTTGAAGGTGAGGCTGGACAATCCGAAGGGCGAGTATGTGCCGGGCATGACGGCGGAGGTGTTAGTAAGTGCGAAGCAGTTGAAGGGAGGATAGTGCAAGGTTCGGGATCGCGAACTTCAAGGTTTCACGGTTTCGCGGTGCATGCCATGACTGAAGACATCAACAAGGCTAACGGCAGCACCAGCAACGGCATGAGTGTTGCGTCGTCGGAAATTAGTCTGCGGGGCGACGTTGCGGCGGACGCTCCTGATGCTATTGCGGTGGAACACATCGTGAAACGATATGGCGAGTTCACGGCGGTGGACGACGTTTCGTTTGCGGTGAAAGAAGGCGAGATTTTCGGGCTGCTGGGGCCGAATGGGGCGGGGAAATCGACGTTGATTCGGATGATGACGACGCTGATCTCGATGACGGCGGGGTGGGCGCGAGTGGCGGGGCACGATGTGGCGGGGGATCCGGAGGCGGTGAGGCGGGCGATTGGAGTGATTCCACAAGCGCTGACCAGCGA
>CAZDYZ010000345.1:0-4581 GCA_964509525.1 uncultured Acidobacteriaceae bacterium | reverse complement strand
CGTGCCAGTAGTCTGCGTACCCGCTGTGCCTTCAGATAGTATGCATCGTAATATCCGGCGCTGAGCGCGTACGTTCCCAGCATGATGCGCCGCTTCACCTCCGTCCCCAGCCCGGTGTCGCGGGTTCGGCGGTACATCTCTAACAGACTCTTTCCATCTTTGGCTCGTACTCCGTAGCGCACGCCGTCGTAGCGCGCCAGGTTGGACGAAGCTTCGGCGGTAGCCACAACGTAGTACGTCGGAATCGCGTATTCGGTGTGCGGCAGCGAGATCGGAACGATCTCACAACCGGCTTTCGCCAATTCCTGAATGGCTGCGTCTACAGCAGCCCGGACCTCGGAATCAAGCCCTTCACCGAAGTATTCCTTCGGAACCCCAATCTTCATGCCCGCAACTGGCTGGCCGATGTACGAATCATAGTCGGGCACAGCCACATTCGCTGAGGTCGAGTCCAGAGGATCGTGGCCAGCCATGCGCTGCAACATCAGAGCTGTGTCTTTAACGGTCTTGCCGATCGGTCCGACGTGATCGAGCGACGACGCGAAGGCGATCAGTCCGTATCGCGACACACGTCCGTAGGTCGGTTTCATACCGACAACTCCGCAGAACGCTGCCGGCTGACGGATCGAGCCGCCGGTGTCGGAACCTATCGACGCCACCGCCATTCCAGCGGCCACGACCGCAGCCGAGCCACCGGAAGAACCGCCGGGCACGCGGGAGTGGTCATGCGGATTGCGTACGGGATGAAATCCGGAGTTCTCGTTCGACGAACCCATGGCGAACTCATCGCAATTTGTCTTACCAAGGACAATCGCTCCGGCAGCCTCGAGGCGCTGCACTACGGTGGCGTCGTAAGGTGCGATGAAGTTTGCCAGAACCTTGGAGCCAGCGGTCGTCCGCACATCCTTCATGGTAAAAACGTCTTTTATTGCAATCGGCACACCAGCCAATGGGGGTAGGACATCGCCTTTGTCTACCACCTGTTCCAATCGTGCGGCCTGCGAATAAGCGCGTTCTTTACACAGCGCCAGGTAGGCACCTATAGCCGGGTCTTCGACCTGAATTCTCTGGTAGAAAGCGTCCACCAGCGCAGTGGCCGTCGTTTGCTTCTCCAGTATTGCCGTGCGGGCGGAATCGACCGTGATTGGATCAAGGTTCATACTCGCCTAACGCTCGATGACTTTGGGTACTTTAAAGAAGACTCCATTCGAAACCGGCGAGTTCCGCAGCGCCTCGTCGCGCGGTAGCGAAGGAGCCGGTTTGTCGGGTCGCATAATCCCGCTCGCATCATGGCGCGTGCCGTAATGGCTGGCAACTTGTGCCATTGGCTCCACTGCCGATGTGTCCAACTGGTTCAGCCGGTCGATGTAGTCGAGAATGGAATTCAGATCCTTCAACATGCGCGCGCGTTCATCGTCCGTAAGTTCGAGGTATGCGAGGTCGGCAACATAGGAAACATCTTTTTCCGTAACCATTGATCTATTTTCTACCGCAACCTAGGTTTAGGCTGGTTTCTCACCACAAATTTGATCGTGTTCACCGGTTGTGCGCTGATCTGGTCCAAGGCCGCAAGATACTGCCGGTTGAAGCTCTGCAGCTGCTGTTGCCACGTCGTGTCGGGAACCTCGATCGTGAGTACTCCATCCGCGTAGCCGATCGCGGTTGTTCGCTCGGCCACCTTCAATCCGCACGCTAGCGGCCAGGCGAGCAGCGGAGCATTCTCGCCTGCCTCGCGGCGCAGAGTATGCGCAAAGATTTTCTTCAACGTTGTGCTGGCGTGTTGCATGGCACTGGAGCTTCGATTGTAGAGCATGATGGTGGCTCTTCGCTCTCTTCGTCTTTCAACACTCGCTTGAGCCGGGGACTGCCGTCTGAAGGGATTCTTTCCATCCTGTAGTCATTAATGGTTCCAGAGGACGGTCCATTGTCCTGGTGTAGCTGGCGCTGCTGAATCCCCGCTGATAGCGCATCAAGTCTCGGTCAAGAATCGTCCTAAGAGATCCGGATGATGATTCTGCCCTTGCCTGTGGGATCTGGCACGACGGTCCGAAGGCTTGTCTGGATGACGCCACATTGGAGTGTGCCCAGCATCTTTCATTTTGATACTGATCATGCTCTCTGCATTGCCAGAATGATTCTCCCGAATCATCGCGGGGCAATTGCCGAACACGACCGAAACATCTGCTAGGTCGACTCGTCTTTTGGCAAAACTTGGATGTTACTCCAAGTAATGCATCAATTGTAGACACATTGTGCCCCGGCGCCAACGTCGGTCCCTGCACTACAGATTAACAGGTTCATCAGAAGCAGATCCCGGTTGGAGGCAAGATGAGAACCAAAGACTGCGTGAAGTGCCAAGATTCTTTCTGCCGGCGGTCTGATTCTCAATCTGCCACAGCGCAGTGGAGGACTCAGTTCGACCGCGGAAATTCGCGGCGCACGAAGTCCAGCGCGTCGTCCTTGCCGCGGAGTGTGCCTTCCAACTGAGCGTCCTCGACTGCCGACAAAATGTCGCGGAACTGCCGGCCGGGCTGATAACCCAGACCGATCAGGTCCTCTCCCTTTAGCAACGGTCTTGGCATGATCTCCTCCCTGGAAGTTTGCCGTAAGCGCTCTTGAACAAAGTCATACCGCGACAGATTGCCATGACTGCTGAGGCAGTCGATGCGATGCAGCTCGAGATGCTCTTCGATCATGGGCAATCGCATAAAGCGCTTCAGGGTTGACTCCTTCATTCGCTCTACATCGGCAAAGCGCATGTGATTGGCCACCAGAGCAGTGATCTGCCTGGTGTCTTCATTGGAGAAGTGCAGTCGCCGGCAGATCTCCTCCGTCATGCGCGTCCCCACTTCGACGTGACCGTCGAAGCGGATGCGGTCGGGCGCAAGGCGAAAGGTCGGGGGCTTGCCGACGTCGTGCAGCAGTGCCCCCCAAGCCAAGGTGCGCGAACAACCGGCTGGCAACTTGTCTAGCAATAGCAGAGTATGAATCCAGACATCGCCCTCTGGATGGAACTCGGGCGGCTGCTCGACACCATGCATGCGGTCGACCTCGGGCAGCACTTGCCCCAGCAGTCTGGTGCAGTCAAGCAACTCGAAGGCCCGTCGCGCGCTGCCCTCAGTGAGCATCTTGGTAAGTTCGTCCCTAACGCGTTCACGGCTGACCTGATGAATTCCTGGTGCCAGGCGCTGGATGGAGGCATAAGTTTCCTGCTCAATGGAGTAGCCGAACCGTGCAGCAAAACGCACTGCTCGTAGCATCCGCAGTTTGTCCTCGGCGAAGCGGCGTTCCGATTGGCCGATTGCTCGTACGATTCCAGCTTTCAAGTCATCACGCCCGCCAACGAAATCGAGTACACGGTTGTCGTCCAGCGGGTCCATCAGCAGCCCGTTGATGGTGAAGTCGCGGCGTTGGACATCTTCTTCCGGACTGGTCGAGTAGCTCACTCGGTCGGGATGACGTCCGTCGGTGTATGTGCCATCGTTGCGGAACGTCGCCACTTCAATGTAGTTGGGATGCTCGGAAGAAATTTCGGACAGGACACCCTCAGGCGTGGGCACCAGTATTACGCCGAACTGTGCACCGACGTCATAGGTTTCCGGGAAGATGCGCATCACCTCGGATGGCCTGGCATCGGTGGCGACGTCGAAGTCGCCAGGGACCACTCCGAGTAGCATGTCACGGACACAGCCTCCGACGAAATAAGCCTGAAAGCCACGCTCGCGCAGCTCGCGAACAATATTGGTTGCGTGCTGTTTCATCGCACGTCCCCAGGTTGATGGTAACAGTAGTGTCGCAACTGCGGAGTTGGAGTATTCACGTATCCACAAACATCTATTACTGTATGGTAGACCTTTTTGGAAGGCACGGCTTCAAGCGCTGGGAAGCTCTTGGTTTGCGCATCATCGCCAGTACATTAGCGGCTTGAGCCAGGCTGGACCGTGGCTTGACCGCGTGCCAGAAGGCGTACTCTTCTTACTGCCAGGAGAAGCTCTCAAGTACGATTGCACCAGTCGGGTTCAGACCAGCTCACCGCATCAACTCGTACAATAGTTCTGTGGACGACACCTATATTCTGGGCATCGAGAGTTCCTGTGACGAAACTGCCGCAGCGGTGGTGCGCTCGGGCGAGGTGCTGATTTCTAACGTTGTTTATTCGCAGATTCCTACTCATCAACCCTACGGAGGGGTCGTACCCGAATTGGCTTCACGCGAGCACTTGCGTGCCATCGTTCCAGTTGTGCGCCGGGCGTTGGAGGATGCGGGGAGGTCGTACAAGACCGTCGACGCGATCGCTGTGACCAAAGGTCCGGGATTGGCGGGTGCCTTATTGGTGGGATTGAGCTATGCGAAGGCACTCTCCTACGCGCTGGAGAAGCCGGTCATCGGAGTCAATCATCTGGAAGGACATATCCACGCAGTCTTGCTGGAGGAGCGCCAGAAGGGTAATCGTGACTTGCGATTCCCCCTGCTTGCTCTGGTAGTAAGCGGCGGGCACACTCATCTCTACTGTGCCGAGCCCAAACAAGCCGGCTGGGTTTATCACGATGTGGGACATACCCGGGACGACGCAGCAGGCGA
>CAZDYZ010000344.1:0-7259 GCA_964509525.1 uncultured Acidobacteriaceae bacterium | reverse complement strand
CAGTGCCGGGGAATTTTGTGTAGTCCTGAACTCCTTCCTCCAGCGCAAGTTCAGGGACCGAGTTCAAGCACATTCTGCAGCGCCAGGTGGTCTTTTTAGAGGAGAGTGCACAAAATTGTCGACCCGACAAGCCGGCCATACTGCAAAATTTGTGTAGCCGAGAGGCAGACTTATGACAGAGTTCCAGAATATCAAGTTTGAGAAGAAGAACCAGATCGCCTACGTCACGGTTGACCGGCCAAAGGTGCTTAACGCGCTGAATATGGCAACCATGCAGGAGCTGAGGAACGTCTTCACCTCCCTGAAAGAGGACGCCGATATCCGGGTTGTGATACTTACCGGGGCGGGTGAGAAGGCGTTCGTTGCGGGAGCTGATATCAACGAACTGGCAGAACAGACGCCGGTTTCGGCGAAGGAATATACCCATCGCGGGCAAGCCATTGTTGATTCGATTGAGAACCTGGGTAAGCCAGTGATTGCCTGCATCAACGGCTTTGCGCTGGGCGGCGGCTGCGAATTAGCGATGGCTTGCACCATGCGTCTGGCCAGCGAAAATGCCCGTCTCGGTCAGCCCGAGGTCAAGCTGGGGCTCATGCCCGGCTACGGCGGCACGCAGCGACTGCCACGGCTGATCGGCAAAGGACTCGCCATGCAACAGGTGCTGACCGGAGAGATGATCACCGCGCAGGAAGCGTATCGCATCGGCCTGGTAAACGAAGTCGTGCCCCCAGCTGAGCTAATCCCGCGCGCGGAAGCGATAGCGGCCAAGATCATTGCCAACTCGCCGCTCGCCATCCAATACACGATGGAGGCGGTGAATCGTGGTTTGGATATGGCGCTAGCGGATGGCTTGTTTCTCGAGGCCGCGCTGTTTGCCGCCTGCTGCGCGACGGAGGACAAAAACGAGGGTACGCGCGCTTTCCTCGAGAAGCGGCCGGCGCAATTCAAAGGGAAGTAGTCAGGGGCCAGTTGTCAGTTGCCGGCAAATCGAAGCTCGAAGCCAAAGGTTCCCTCTGACGACTGACTACCGGAAGCTGATGAGTATGATTCGATCCATCGTTTTTCCTCGTGTGCTCGGTAGGTCGTTAGACGATCTTCAGCCCGCACTGAAGCTGTTTCGTGCACTGGGGTTTGCTCCCGGCAACGAATGGCATGAAGGTGGGAATCACGGCATCGAGGTGCTCGCTCCGAGTGGAGGTGTCGAGTTTATTGCGGCCCCAGATGCCCCTCGCGTTGACGTCATGGTGGAAGTCTCCGACGCGGACGCTGCCTGGCAGATCACGAGCAAGCTCGGCCTCACCATCTGCAAGAAGATAGGTGACACGGGTTACGGAGCCCGCTTGTTCGAGGTGGAAGTCAGCGGCTTGCGCGTTGGCTTCCTGACCTACCTGAAAGGAGCCGGGAGGGCTCGCGGTCTGGAAGCGCCCTTGTCGGCAGAAGGCAAGCGTTTCGCGGTTGTGGTCAGCCGCTTCAATTCGTTTATCACCGAGCGCCTGCTGGAAGGCACGGTCCAGGCGTTGCGCCAGTGCGAAGCGTCGGCTGACGACATCACTATCGTACGCGTGCCAGGGTCGTTCGAAATCCCCTCGGCGGCGCGACAGTTGGCGGAAACGAAGCACTATCACGCCATTGTTTGTATCGGCTGTCTGCTGCGGGGAGATACTCTCCATTATGAAGTCATTGCAAACGAAGTAGCGCGCGGGATCGGCCAATCGGCGCAAGAGACGGGTGTACCCCACGCCTTCGCGGTGCTTACCTGCGACACACTGGAACAGGCTATCGAACGTGCGGGTCTGAAAGCTGGCAACAAGGGGTTCGAAGCCGGCCTGACGGCAGTGGAGATGGCGTCGCTGCGCGAAAAGATTGGGCAACATAATGCAAGAGCGGCGGAAGACGAGCGATGAGCAAGGCAACAAGTCGCCGGAAGTCACGCGAACTAGCGCTGCAAATGCTTTTTCAGTTGGAGATGGGGAAGCAAGATCAGGACCATGTGCGGCGCACGTTCTGGAGCGAGCGCGAGGACCTCGACGGAAACGTTCGCGAGTTTGCGAACGATCTGTTCGGCATAGCGGTTGAACGAGCGGCGGAGATCGACCAGATTATCGAGCGGAATGCGGAGCATTGGCGGATGGAACGCATGGCAGCCGTGGATCGCAACCTGCTGCGTGCCGGCGTAGCTGAGTTTCTGGGCTTTCCCGACACACCGCGCCCGGTGGTGATCAATGAAGCGTTGGAAATTGCGCGGCGGTTCTCGACCCCGGAGTCGGTAACCTTCATCAACGGAGTGCTCGACAGCGTAGCCCGAGAATTACCGGAAGGGAAGAAAAAAGAGGTCCAGCAGGCTAACCGCAAGAAACGCTCTCGCCGGAACACCGACAGCGCAGAGTAAGTTCCGACCCAACTAGGATCGCAGTATGCCGCCTAGCGATTCCAGCCTGGCGATAATTCGCGACGACCACTGCGCCACCTCGTCATCGCGTAGCGTCCGTTCCTTGGACTGAAATTCTGCGTGTAGCAGGATCGAATACCTGCCGTCTCCGGCTTTTTCGGAGCGGTATATCTCCGCCGGAACGAACTTCTGCAACTCGCTCAAGCCAAGCTCCTCGACCGCGGATTTGATGCGTTCGAAGGTGAGCCGATCGTCGAAGGCAAACGAAAAGTCGCGCTCGACAGCCGGGAACACCGAGATGCGCTCGTAGCGTGGCTCGCGCAACGAGTGGCGATATAGCCGGTCAAGAAACACCTCAGCCGCATACACGTCCTGGCGGACCTTGCGCGCCGCCAACAGGTCGGGATGCAGTTGGCCAAAGTGGGCGACGGTTTCGGCGTCCAATACCGCACGCGCGGCGTAGCCCGGGTAAAAGTATGCAGGCGTTTGATCGTCAAGAACCAGCGAGGTGTGCGCGAATGCCGCCAGCAGCTGTTCGATGTCGCCCTTCATGCGGAAGAAAGTGTACGGCTGTGCCTCGAAGAGGACACTCTTTGCGATCGCGTTGCCGGTAGCGAGGAAACCCAGGTGGCGGCGCTCGTAGTGGTCAGAGCCTCGTTTTTCGAAGACCTCGCCCGTCTCAAACAGCCGTACGTTTGTATTGCCGCGGTTCAGATTGTAGGCAGACATGTTGAGCAGGCCGGGTAGCATCGAAGTGCGCAAATACCCCGCATCTTCACCTAGCGGATTGGCGATGCCCAGTGGCTCGCCACCAGCAAACGCCCTGGCTTCCTGCTCCGAGATGAAGGTGATTGAGATGGCCTCGTCATAACCGAGCGCGAGCATGAGCTCGCGGATCTTTGCGGTCTTCGGTTCGTCGGGCAGCGTTGCCACCGCCCCAGTGAAGGCTGGCAGCCTGTTGGGAAATCTGTTATAGCCATGGATGCGGGCTACCTCTTCCAACAGATCAACCTCACGCTCGACGTCCAGCCGCCAGGTTGGAATTTGTACGCTGAAGTCGACCCCAGGTGCGCGCCTGACAGCGAAACCAAGGCGATCCAGGATGCGCAGGATCTCATCTTTGTCAAGGTCGATACCCAGAATGCGTTTTACCTCAGAAAGATGTAGCCCGATGGGTGCGCGGTTTAACTTCCGGGCGACAGTGTCAATCAGTTCACCTTGTAACTCGCCTCCTGCGTTGGCTAGTATCAACTCGGCAACACGATCGCAAGCCAGTGACGCATTGCCCCAGTCGGCGCCACGCTCGAAGCGATGCGAGGCATCGGTGTGCATTCCATGGCGCTTGGCCATGCTGCGAACCGTCGCCGGATCAAACCATGCCGACTCGATAAGCACGTTCTTGGTCGACTCGGTGATCATCGAGTCGAAGCCACCCATCACGCCTGCGAGCGCAACGGGTTTGTTAGCATCGGCAATGATAAGGTCCTCAGAAGAGAGGGTGCGCTTGATGCCGTCCAGGGTCTGCAGCGTTTCCCCCGGGCGGGCGCGGCGCACAACTATGGTTCCACCTTCCAATAAGTCAAAATCAAAGGTGTGCGTGGGGTGTCCCAGTTCGTTTAACGCGTAGTTGGTGGCGTCGGCAACGTTGTTGATGGCGCGCGATTCGAGCAGTTCCAGACGCTGGACAACGTATTGTGGTGAGGGGCCGATCTTCACATTGCGCACAATCCGTGCCGTATATCGCGCGCAACCTTCTGCGTCTTCAATGACGATTGGGAACGTACCTGCGCTGCCGGAAGGAGTGGTCGTTATGCGGGGAGCGCTGCTAGTCGCCGGCTGCAGGTTCGGCCCGACTTTTTTCAGATCGACGTCGTAGATGGCTGAGGCCTCGCGGGCGACGCCGTAGTGGTTCATAGCGTCGACGCGGTTCGTGGTGAAGTCCATCTCGTAAACCGCCGTGCGGTTCTGGCGCTGGACGGACTCAACCGCAATTCCAGCCGACGTCAGATCTTCAGCGAGTTGGCGTTCATCGACGGCGATGTCAACGAACTCACGGACCCATGAGGGGAGGATCCTCATGCGAACTGCTCCAGAAAGCGCACGTCTCCCTCGTAGAACAGCTGGATCCCTTCCACTTCATACTTCAGAAGCGCGATACGCTCCACCCCCATGCCGAAGGCGAAACCCGAGATCCTCGACGAATCGTAACCGTTCTGCTTAACGAAATCGAAGACATTCGGGTCTACCATGCCGCAACCAAGCAGCTCAATCCAGCCACTGAACTTGCACTTGCGGCAACCTTTGCCGTCACAGAAAATGCAGCTCACCTGCATGTCGGCACTGGGCTCGGTGAAGGGGAAGAATGAGGGATAGAAGCGCGTCTTCACCGACGAGCCGAAAAGCGCCTTCATGGCGTGGTCGAGGGTACCTTTCAGGTCACAGAAGGTGATGTTGGTGTCCACGGCCAGACCTTCGACCTGATGGAAGACTGGCGAGTGCGTGGCATCGAGGGGATCCTTGCGATGTACCTTCCCCGGGATAACGATGCGCACCGGCGGCGGCTGGTGTTCCATTGTGCGAATCTGTACCGGCGAGGTGTGGGTGCGCAGCAGGAGGCGGTCGCGTGCCGGTTTGCTCTCTTGTCCAACGATGAACAGCGTGTCTTGGGTATCGCGTGCCGGATGGTTTGGCGGAAAGTTGAGCGACTCAAAGTTGTAGTAGTCGGTCTCGACCTCCGGACCCTCGCCGACGGAGTAGCCCATTGCCTTGAAGACGGCGACAATTTCGTCCATCACCCGCAAAACAGGATGCTTGACGCCGATCGGTCGCTGAATGCCGGGCAGGGTAATGTCGAGGGGCTTTCCAGCCGGTTTCTGCCACCGCAGTTCAGGGAGAACATTTTCTGGCTTTTCAAGCTGCGAAGTGACAATCCCTCTAATCCTGTTAACCAGTTGACCGACTTCCCGCCGATGCTCGGCGGGGGCTTGCTTTAGCCAAGCGTCGTTGATCTGAGTCAAGAGTCCATTTTTACGAGACATCCACTTGTCTCGTACGAGCTTCCATGCTTGTTCATTTTTCTCGACATTGAAGATGTCTGTATGAAGCTCACGCAGTAGATCTTCTTCAGCGCTGTAGAGGGCTTGAGGTGAATAATCCACGAGTGTGGAAACTGTATACATGTTTTGTTTCCCGCAGTTGAAGCGAACGCTCAGTGGCGGGGACCGTCAAAAGGCGCTTGGATTACACCCGCCAATTCAGCCACCTCGATCCAGCAACTGTTTTCAACACACGCGTCAGGTGATGAAAATTGTCTTCGCCAAGAGGGGCGTTAAAGCGCCGCTCTAATTAAAACCTAACGGGCGGCCACGCGGGCCGCCCATCGGACTCACTACTACAATGTTTCTGGGATGGGCGAACTATGCCGTGGCGGCTTGCGCCTGTTTGCACAGTGCGGAAAACCCAGCCGGATCGTTAACCGCGAGATCCGCGAGGATCTTGCGGTCCAGTTCGATGCCGGCCTTCTTGAGACCATTGATGAACCGGCTGTAGCTAAGGCCGTTAAGTTTGGCGGCAGCGCCTATGCGCACAATCCAAATGGAGCGAAACTGGCGCTTCTTCTGCTTGCGGCCGCTGTAGGCGAACTTCAGCCCGCGCTCAACCGACTCTTTCGCCGAACGGTAGAGCTTGGATTTTGTTAAGTAATAGCCACTTGCGCGCTCCAGAATCTTTTTGCGGCGCGCACGGCGCTTGGTACCACGTTTGACGCGAGGCATGGCTTCTCCTTTTCAACTTCAATTAAGCGGCTGGAGGTAAGAAGGTGACCGCGCTCGCTGCCGAGGGGCCTGATATACCTCTTCACACGCTGTTGACCGTCGCAGTTCTTGATTCACCACGGAAACACGGAAGAAATCGAGATCTAAAAAATTCCGTGTGTTCCGTGCTTCCGTGGTGAAAAAACCACGCCGGGTGCCGCATCATGCGGCGGGATTCCTATACAGCCGCCAGTTCGAAGTACCTCAGGGGCCGAAGCCCCGATCAATCTGGCGCAGTTACGGCACAGCTAAAGCTGTGCCCCTTCGCCTAGTACGGAATCATCCTTTCGATCTTCTTCTGGTCGGCTTTGTCCAGAATGGTATCGGTATCGAGCTGGCGCTTGCGCTTGGTGCC
Organism: uncultured Acidobacteriaceae bacterium; assembly: GCA_964509525.1. Taxonomy (GTDB): domain Bacteria; phylum Acidobacteriota; class Terriglobia; order Terriglobales; family Acidobacteriaceae; genus Bog-257. Next base: position 703 of record CAZDYZ010000344.1, on the reverse strand, counting down.
CTTGGAAGTCAGGATGTGGCGCTTGAACGCGTGACCGCGTTTGATCTTGCCCGTGCCTGTCTTCTTGAAGCGCTTGGCCGCTCCGCTATGAGTCTTGAGCTTTGGCATAGTGATTTTTCTATTACAACATACAACGCGTGAATCGGGCCAGCACGACCGTCTGCGTTCGACGAGCGGGTTCGGGGTAGAGCTGGCCTTTAGGCCGGCGTCTGGATCCGTCTTTAACCAGGTGTCATCCTGAGCGGAGCAGAAGCGAGAGCCGCTTGCGGATCTCGCTTCTGCGGAGTCGAAGGACCCCTATGTGAAGCCGAAATATAGGGTCCTTCGACTCCCCGACCGGGCAACTATCCGGCCAAGCGCAAACAGCGCGCTTGTCAGGATAGTTGCGCGGTCGCTCCGCTCAGGATGACACCAAGAAAATGTCGGGCTTTACTACTGCTGCTGCGTTGGCGCCGGCGGACGCGGCGGCTGCGCTTGCGGCGTGCCTTGCTGCGGTGGCTTCGGCGGCTTGGCCGGCGGCTGTGCCTTCGGCGGCGCGAGGATCAGATGCAGCGTGTTGCCCTCCTGCCGCGGACGGAACTCCACTACGCCTTTGTCGCCGATGTCTTTGATGAGCCGGTCGAGGATCTCGCGGCCCAATCCCTGGCGCGTCATTTCGCGGCCGCGGAAGAAGATGGTGGCCTTCACCTTGTCGCCCTCGCCG
>CAZDYZ010000343.1:0-3530 GCA_964509525.1 uncultured Acidobacteriaceae bacterium | reverse complement strand
CTGTGTGTCCGTGCCTGGATGTAGCCAGTATCATGCACGACCGCAAGGCCACCCACGATTTGGTCGTCATGATTGTGGAGGGGCAAAGCGTAAATGTGGATTGAGGCCGTACCCACGCGAGTAAACTCCCCTCGTCCATGATCGTCGGCGACCGCCTGGACCACAGTGGGGGGCTCGGTACCGAGGAGGTTCGTCAAGGCTGGAGTTACTGCGATACGGTTGCCAAGCACGTCGTACACTGCGATTCCTGCCAAGTGCTCGCGATTCCCGAAGCGCTCAACCAGTCGCTGTAATTCACGCGGTGCCCCTTGCTCCAGTCCCCTCTCAACATTGCCGCTCAGACTTTCTCCCAGCACGGCTGCTCTCCGCTCCAAGTCTCTCCGCAGACCGCGCTCTTGTACCTGAACTACGTAGTAGGAAGAAAGAATCGACACTAGCGCGATTCCGAGGAACAACGAAACGATGAGACGAACACTCAGAATACGCATGCCATCTCCAATTCGTGGTAGCAGCTCTCAGCACAGCCGATGCATGACAGTTAGCTGTAGGTTGCTCCGCCTGCGCTGTGGCTGTGCAAAATGGCGGACCAGAGGAAGCAAAAGCAAAAGAGAGATAAGCCGTGATGCGGCCTTCTCACGAGAGTTGTGAACTATTGTTCGGGCTCAACCCGGGCAACCTGGATCGTCTTAGTCACCGCGTCAACTATTCCTGTAACTTTTACGTTCTTGCCTTCGAAGGTTTTGACTTTCTGCTGATCGTCAAGCTGGTAGACGGACTCCCCGATTCCGTCCTGCAATACCAGCTTATCACCGGACCGTATGATCGTGCCGCTGAAGGTCTTCAAATCAGGCGGCTGCTCCATCCCGCTGATCTGCTGTTGCTGAGCCGTAGGTCCCCTTCGATCGGATGCCTGCTGTGCCACTAAAGTCGCCTGAGACCAGTGCAGAGCAAACATCAAAAGCATCAGTTGCCTGAGCGCAAACAGTTTGGCATTTTTCATTCCTCACCTCAGTAGACTTCGCGGCACGCTGGATTCCAAAAGGACAAGCGGCAAGCTATGTCCTTGATTTCGCGGTTTCTTGAAGAACCTCTGCGTGAGTACACGATGCAAGTTTAGGAAGGTAACTGGAAAATTCTTCCTACCACACGTTTCGAAACCCTCAAGCCCAGTCAAAACACCTATGCGGATACCCAAGTCTCTTCTGCAGGCCGCACCTAATTTGCCTCGGCTGCTTCTGTGTACTCAGACAAGGGCAACAGCTGCTGCAACACATGTGGTTGCTGCGAAAGCTGTGCTCGAAAAGGGCCTAATCTCACAGCGGGCACTTTGGGGGGCCTGTCACCCTGCGCGTCGGCAACCCAGATCGGTGATTCTGGTTGAATTCTCCAAAAAATAACTCGGTTGTCAGTAATAGGTTGTCCATGGTGCTCGATATGGATTCGACCTATCCTTATTCTTTAGCGCCGGAACCCGGCTAGAAAGGGGGCCGTGACTACTTTCTTTGAGAATCCTGAATCAATACGAGATCAGAGGGTGAGTCCCCACGCACCAGGGCGAGGCTCTTGCCATCAGAGGACCATTGGTAGGAGTAGATTTTCAGAGAACTGAAAGCCGTCAACGGTCGGCCGGGCCCGCCGTCCAGCGGTTGCAACCAGAGATTATCCACACCCTTTTCGCGGACAGGATATACGATACCTTTGCCGTCGGGTTTGAAGCGAAGCTGTCCCAGATGCCGCAGATCATACTCAAAGGTGCGTAAGATGTGGCCGGATTCGAGAGACATCAGCGAGAAGTTCGGCCGTTGGGCTTTGAAATCATAAGTGCCGAGCACAATCGTCTTTCCGTCGCGGGCGATGTCGAAACCCGAGGAGGATTCCGCAAACTCTTTCGAAAATCGTTCCGGCTTGCCTCCATCGATGGGTACTTTCATGTAGGCGGAAGCCCCTGCATCGATGTAAAAAACGGTTTTTCCATCGAGGGAGCACATGGGGGAGAAATCCCCCTTCCCCTGGGTGAGGCGAAGCAATCCGGTGCCGTCCGCGTCGCTCCGCCAGATGCTCAACCCAAGGGTTTTCAACGTTGCGCGTGTGAAAACAACGTGCCCGTCGGCACATCCGTAAGGTTGCATGGCTCCCGAGTCTTTTTCGGAAGCTATCTCGCCCTTCAGCCCTCCATCGAGGCTGATAAGGCGAATTGCCGATCCCTGCTGTATCAGCAGTTTTCCGTCTCTTGTCCAGGAAACTGCTGGTACGGGATCGCCGGAGGTCACTTGCCTGGCGTCGGAGTAATCGGTCTTCTGGCCTGAACTCACATAAACATCGCGTATTGACTGGCGCATGACGGTGGCAATGGTCGCGCCGTCGGAGGAAATGCTCAGGTTCGCATAGTCATTTGTGTCGGCAGTGATCGGACGAAGCTTGCCATCCGGATAGCTGATCAGCCCAACCTGCTGCGTTGCGAAGTTTGTGTCTGGAGTGGAGAACGTTACAACCAGCGTTTTTCCGTCCGGTAGCCACGACACTCGGGTGAGCGCAGTATAGGGTGGTCTGGATATCATCCTCTGGTTACCCGTGTTCGGATCGATCGCAATCAGTGTGCTCAAGCTGTTGTTGGTCTGATCGAACATGGGTCCCGCTATCGTTTTTCCATCCGGCGACCAAGCTGAGTCTGCCAGCGCTTTGTTCATGGGACCGGCGAAAATGCTCTTTTCATTACTGCCGTCGGCATTGGCAACGATGAGATGGAACATGCCCGGGTCGGGGTCGTTGGCGCGCATGAAAGAAAAGCGCTGCCCGTCGGGAGAAAAACTGGGATTTGTGTCTACATCCCGGACAAGCAATTGTGGAGTCCCACCCAGAACGGGGACACGGTAAAGATCGTACTCCTGCGAGGAGGGGCCGCTGGCCAGTTGCGTGTGCGAATAGTAAATGTGGCTGCCGTCGGGAGAAAAGCGTAGGGCAGAGTACCGCACATGTTCGGGCGGAATGATCTGTGCATTGCTTTCGCTTGCCAGATGGCGCAGCCACAAAGATTCATTGCCCTCGTTGTTGACTACGTAGGCCAGATAGTTGCGGTCTGGAGACATGGCGCCGATCTGCGCATTGTGGGTGCCGCTGATCTTGGTGATCTTGATGCTTTGAAAGGGGAGCGCACGAGCGGAAAAAAACAAGCTGTAAACACCGAACCCCGCAGCAGCCAGGAGCAGCAATAAAACCGCCATCATAACTCCCACGCCGGTTTTATGATGGCGCGCCGCTGCCAGCACGGACTTGCCAGAGCCATAGTCGGTGGGGGTGGTTGAGCTCGAAGTCCCAACAGCACCGGAATCGTGAACCTGCAGCTTTCCTGATTCGGCGTCACGCTTGAGCCGCTTGAGATCACTTCTTACTTCCGCTGCAGATTGATAGCGCAGCTCGCGATCTTTCTCCAGCAACTTGTTGATAATGTCCTCCAGCTTGGCTGGAACAGCAGGATTCAACCGTATTGCCGGAACCGGGGTTCGATTGAGTATGCCGTCAAAGATGGTCGC
>CAZDYZ010000342.1:0-3276 GCA_964509525.1 uncultured Acidobacteriaceae bacterium | reverse complement strand
CACATCCTGCTGAAAAAGTATCCCGAGTGTGCACGGACGCTGGCCAAGTACCGCATCAACCCTGGCAACGTCTCCATCGGCAGGAAAGGCGACGACAACTTCCGCGCCATGATCGAAGTGGCTCTGGAGAACGACAAGCCGGTACGCATTGGCGTCAATTGGGGATCACTCGATCAGGCGCTGCTGACGCGACTGATGGACGAAAACTCCAGGCTCGAGGACCCGAGGGACGCCCGTGACGTGACCATGGAGGCCATGGTGCAAAGCGCGCTGGGTTCGGCAGAACTGGCCGTCAAAAATGGCTTGCGCAAAGATCAGATCATCCTCAGTGCCAAGGTCAGCGGCGTACAGGACCTGATCGATGTCTATCGTGAGCTGGCGTGCCGTTGCGAGTTCCCAATGCATCTCGGCCTCACGGAAGCCGGAATGGGTGCCAAAGGCATCGTCAGCAGCACGGCGGCACTTGCGGTCCTGATGCAGGAAGGCATCGGCGACACCATTCGAGTCTCTCTCACCCCCGCGCCTAACGGAGACCGCACCGAGGAGGTCACCGTCGCGCAGCAGATTCTGCAATCGATCGGCATTCGTAGCTTCACTCCGCAGGTGACAGCTTGCCCGGGTTGCGGGCGAACTACCAGTACCTTCTTCCAGGAGATGGCGGAGCAGATCCAGAGCTACCTCCGCCAGCAGATGCCGGTCTGGAAGACGCGGTACACCGGCGTCGAGGGCATGAAGGTTGCCGTCATGGGCTGCGTGGTTAACGGGCCCGGCGAGTCCAAGCATTCCAACATCGGCATCTCGTTACCGGGAACATTCGAGGAACCGAAAGCTCCCGTATACGTGGACGGCCGCCTGATGCTGACGCTCAAGGGTGACCACATCGTCGCCGAATTTATCAAGATTCTCGACGAGTACGTGGATTCGCACTACCAGGCGAAACCCCAGTTGGTCACTAGCCACCAAAACTAACCGAACGGCGATGACTCCATCCGTTCTTCCTTTTCGGCCGGTCCGGCGCCGCAATCATTTCTTAAGCAGGATATTATCGATCAGGCGCGTAGAGCCGATATAGGCCGCAACCGCAACCAGCGCGCCGTGCGCAACCTCGGTCAGCGGATCAAGTGTGTCAGGATCGACAATGGCGAAATAGTCCAGACGTGCCCCGGGTTCCCCGGCAATCATCTGCTTCCCCATCTCAATCAGCCTGCCGGTGTCACGCTCGCCCGAATCGACAGCGGCCTTCACGTACATTAGCGAACGATACAATACCAACGCCTGTTGCCGCTGTTCGGCTCTGAGATAGGCATTGCGCGAGCTCATAGCCAGCCCGTCTTTTTCGCGCACGATCGGACAGACCACCAGTTCGACGTCGAGGTTGAGGTCGATTACCATTCTGCGCAATACCGCAACCTGCGCGGCGTCCTTCTGGCCAAACAAGGCATAATCAGGACGTACGATTCCAAACAGCTTCGCAACAACGGTTGCAACTCCGCGAAAGTGTCCGGGACGCGAAACCCCGTCGAGCCTGTCGCTGATGTCCTCCACCACCACATAAGTCTTTTCCCCGCCGGGATACATCTCCTCGACTCCAGGAACGAAAAGCAGGTCCACGCCGACCGATTCCAGCAACGCTGCATCAAGCTCGGGTGTGCGGGGATACCGGGCGAAGTCTTCGGATGGTCCGAACTGCAGCGGGTTGACGAAGATGGAAACCACAGTTACCTCACAGCGCGACTTCGACGCACGCACCAGCGAAAGATGCCCTTCGTGCAGCGCTCCCATGGTGGGGACCAGTCCCAGCTTCTTGCCACTGCGCGTCACCTGCCGGCAGGCGGCCTTCATTTCCTCGATGGTCTGGATTTGTATCACGAGTTCTTAGTGGGGAGGGGCAGGTGGTGTCGTCGACTGCTTTGTCGCGGGTTCCGTGTCGTCGGGCGTAGGCTCCGGTTCGCGTAGCATCCAGCTTGCCAGCACTGCAGTAAAAACTGGTTCCAGCCGTGCCAGCTCCTGTGGAGAACACTTCAGGGCCACAGAGTAGACTTCGTTGTCTGGACCTTCGATGAAAAGCACCTCCTCGACCCACTCGTGGCCAGTCGATTTCTCCCGATAGCGTGCCTTCAGGATCTGCGCGGGTTTGTGGTCCACGGTTCGCTGCTGGCGTTGCAACGTTTCGAAGTTCTGTCCCCCGTCACGTAAGCCGGAGGTCGCCTTCTCAATCACGCCATTCAAGCCCAACGGTTCTTTGTTGCCTTCAGGCGGAGGCACGACCAACGCAACCGTGATGGCGTCCCATAGGGCGCGCTCCTGTTTCTGCGGAGGCGCAACTACTACACCACGGCCGTCGAAGACTTCTCCCAACATGGACCATGAGCTCGGGTACTTGAAACAGAAGCCACCTTCGGGCTGGCAGTAGCGATTCCATCCGCCGGCTGTTCTGGCCTGCGCAGGAGTGGATGTTTGGCTCGCTACACCAACCACAGAACCCAGCATCAAGGCGAGCAGGAGCGAGCTGCGGAGGAAAAGCTGCATGCTTTACACTTGCACCGTCCGCTTCCGTTCAGCAATCACCTGCAACGAGGTCAGTGTGTCCTTCGGCAGGTGGTATGACTCGTCGTCAGAAGGATAGCCACCCGACTTTACGTCGTTCTTGAAGGCCAGGATCGCATTGCTGATGACCGGGCCGAGGTTGGCGTAGCGGCGCACGAACTTGGCTGGCGGCGCAAATGTAAGTCCAAGAAGATCATGGAAGACCAGCACCTGACCGTCACATTCAGGGCCGGCGCCAATGCCGATGGTCGGGATCTCCAGCTCGCTCGTGATCATGGCAGCCACTTCCCGGGGAATGCCTTCCAGCACCACGGAACAGGCGCCGGCACTCTCCAGAGCGATGGCATCGTGCATCAGTTGCTCGCTTGCCTTCAGAGTCTTGCCTTGTACCTTGTAGCCGCCCATAGCATGCAGCGATTGCGGGGTCAGCCCGATGTGTCCTACAACGGGGATCTCTGCCTCGACCAGTCGCTCGACCAGCCGCGCGCGCTTCACACCGCCTTCGATCTTCACCGCTTCGGCGCCTGCCTCTTTCACGAAGCGCGCGGCATTGCGTAGCGTTTCCCGAAGGCTGACATGGTACGAGGCGAACGGCATGTCCGCGATCAGCAATGCGCGCTTCACGCCCCGCCTTACCGCTCGGGTGTGGTGCAACATCTGGGCCATGGTGACTGGCAGCGTGTTTTCGTAGCCCAGCATGACCATACCGAGTGAATCGCCGACCAGCAC
>CAZDYZ010000341.1:0-6206 GCA_964509525.1 uncultured Acidobacteriaceae bacterium | reverse complement strand
AGACAGCGGCAAATTCCTCGTGAAGAGAAAGCTTCGGGGAAGCAAGCTGGAATAGATGTGCAAAGTCTTGCAGCACTTACATACAAGGTTTTGCAGCCGGCCTGATACAAAATCGTAAAGTCCTTATTTTCTGTTTGTTATGCGGATCCCCTTTTCACGTTGTCGGCCAAACAATTGCACATATCGTGACAGTTCTGAAGCCGAATCCAATATGGAGTGACAGTTTGGCGCTTGCTGGCACCAAAGCGGCGGGGTCTGAGTCCCCTCCGTCGGACCAGGAGATCTTGGTAGAGCCCCCTCCGACCTCCAAGCTTTTCGCTTTCTGGCAAACGATTAAGCCCCTCGGCTGGCGAGGCTGCCTACTGGTCGGCACTCTGATTGCGCTGTATGCCCCGGTGCTGCGGGTACTCGTTAGTCAGTGGTATCATGACTCGGACTACTCGCACGGGTTTCTAGTACCGTTGCTTTCTGCTTATCTCATTTGGCAGAGGCGTGACAAGTTGCGTGATCTGCCCCAGCATCCTTCCTGGTGGGGTATGGTCGTGGTACTCATGGCGCTGGGGCTGCTGTTGTTGGGTACCTTAGGGGCGGAACTCTTCCTGGCACGCTTTTCCTTGGTCTGTACCATTGGCGGACTTATCGTATATTTCTGCGGCTGGCCGGTGCTGCGCGCGCTGACCTTTCCCATGGTGTTTCTACTTTTTGCGATTCCTATACCGGTTATCGTTTACAACGAAGTTGTTTTTCCTTTGCAGTTCATCGCCTCCCGGTTCGCAACCTCAGCCCTTGAGATGCTCAATCTTTTCCCCATCATGCGCGAAGGGAATGTGCTTATCCTGCCTGGCATGACATTGGAGGTGGTTGAAGCATGCAGCGGAATCCGCTCTCTGATGTCGTTGCTGGCGCTGGCTGCAGGCTTCGGATATCTCATGGAACGTAGCATCGCAGCTCGCTGGGTTCTCTTCCTTGCGATGGTTCCTCTTGCAATCATAAGTAACGGAACCCGGGTGATGATCACGGCAATCATGGCCAAATACCTGGGACCGCGAGCGGCCGAGGGTTTCATGCACGAATTTTCGGGATGGGTGATCTTTGTTGTGGCGACGGTCTTGTTCCTTGGGTTTTATAGTTTAATGACCAAAGTTCGTAAAACGCTGGGCTGGGTTCCGAAGGATGAGCCCGCCGTTTCCGCTGGAGAGGGAAGTAAATGAAGGCTGGGTCGCGCTATTGGGTAATGATCGCTGTTTTGCTCGGAGCCACGACCGGAAAGGCTTATCTGTCCCACGGGGAGGCCACGCCCCCGGCAAAGGCGCTCTCGGATTTTCCTGCCCGAATCGGTAGTTACACAATGATTGCCGACTGGCCTTTGGATCAAGAAACCATTGCCGAGCTCGGCGTGACCGATTATCTCCAACGCGGGTATTTCTCGCCGTCAGACGGACAGCTCGGTTTGTATATCGGCTATTTCCGGAGTCAGCGCACCGGCTCCAGCATTCACTCTCCTAAGAACTGCCTGCCTGGCTCCGGTTGGCAGCCGGAGAAATCGGTCATCTACCAAATGCCTCTGGATGACGGACGCCAAGTCCCGATCAATTTGTACGTCGTCCGCAAGGATTTGGATGAGCAGCTGGTCCTTTATTGGTACCAGGCGCATGGCAGGGTAGTAGCCAGCGAATACTGGGGCAAGTTTTACCTGGTTTACGATGCCCTGCGCCTGAATCGTACTGATGCTGCGTTGGTTCGCATTACCGCCCCCATTGTTCACGGCAATGAGGAGCAGGCGCGCTCGCGGGCGATCGCCTTCGCGAAGCAGATAACTCAGGATGTTGATCAAGTTATTCCCCGGTGACCCAAGGAGAACTCATGCGGAAATGCTACGTCGTCTCGATTTTGTTGGCTGCACTGTTAGTTGTCTTCGCCGGTTGCACCCGCAACCCCGAGGCCGCCAAGCGTAAGTACGTTGAGAGCGGCATGAAGTACATGGACGAAAAGAAATATGACTCTGCCGTGATTCAATTCAAGAAAGCCCTGCAGATTGATCCTCGTTACTCAGAGGCGCATTACGAGCTCGGGCAGGCGGAGTTGGCTCAGCAGCATTGGCCGGCGGCATTCAAAGAGTTCAACCTGGCGATCGATCAGGATCCCAACAACCTCAAGGCACATCTTGCGATAGCAACCCTTTTTTGGCAGGCAAGGAAATACAGTGATGCAGAAGAACACGCCCGCTTGGTGATAGAGCATGATCCTAACAGTGTCGAGGGCTACGTGCTGCTGGGTAATGTTCTGATGGCAGAGAAGCATAGCCAAGACGCCATTGACATGTTTACCAAGGCAGCGACACTGAAGCCCAACGAGGCGGGTCCCTACCTTCGTCGAGGAGTTGCGTATGCTGAGATCAAACAGGACGGACCTGCCGAGGAAGACCTGCGCAAGGCGATCAGCATCGACCCCAAGATGATGCCGGCCTACTACGCTCTTTCTGCTTACTACATGAGCAAAGGCGATGCGAAGAAGGCGGAAGAGGTCCTTCGGCTTGCCATCCAGAACTGCCCTCCTGACGATCCGGTACCTTATGTGAGACTAGCCGGCCTGATGGTCAATCAGGGGCGCAAGGATGATGGCGAGCTAGTCATCCAGCAGTTGAGACTCAGGCAGCCGAGTTCGGCCGCGGTTGCCAGTGCAATTGGTGATTTTTACCTGGCCATAAGAAATGCCGAAGCTGCAATTAGGGAATACCAACGAGGCCTGAATCTTGATCCCAAGAACCAGGAGTTGCAGCTGAAGGTGCTCGAGACCATGATCAACACCGGCAAGGTCGACGATGCCACGAAGTTGACGGACCGGTTGCTAAAGGAGAACCCGGGAGATGTTACCGCCCGCATTACCCACGCCCGCCTGCTAGCTATGAAAGGGAACGGAGCAGAAGCGATCACCACCCTGCGTGACGTGATCAAGGACGCACCCGAGAATCCCAAAGCCCACTACATGTTGGGACAGGTGCTGCGCCAGACGGGCGATTTGCCTGGAGCCAAGAACGAATTCCAGGAAGCTTTGAAGCGGCAACCAGAAAACCCGATGGTATTGCATGCTCTGGCCGAAACCTACCGTGACTCGCGTGATTTTGACACGGCCCGTGAATATGCCGCGCGTTTGCAGAAGCTGACGGGAAACAATCCTTCAGCGCATTTCCTGAACGCAACAATCGACATCGGAGCCAAGGATTATCAGGCGGCCCTGAACGAGCTGAATGAGATAAAAAAGTCAGTTACCAAAGATCCAGCGCTGTACCTCAACTTCGCGATTGCCTATACCGGTCTAAAGAGATATGCCGACGCGGAGCGCGAGTTTCAGACTGCGTTGAAGATGTATCCCACCTACGACGCTGCTATGGCTGACTATGTGAGCCTGATGTTTAGCACCAACAATCCTGGCAAGGCACTTACGCTCGCCAGTCAGTACGCAGCTAACAATCCGAACCGGGCAGGTGCGCACTTAATCTACGCTTCTGCTCTCGCCACCACGAAGAAATTTGACCAGGCCATCCAGGAGTATCAGAAAGTGGCCCAAATCGACCCCACGTCGATGACAGCCTACTTCCATATCGGCCAGATCTACGAAATGACGGATCGAACGGACGATGCGTTGGCCTCCTACCAGAAGGCCCTAGAGCTTCAGCCTAACTCACCCATCGTAAACAATTACTTGGGAAATTTGTATGTCCGCAAAAACGATCTGAAGACGGCGGGAAAGTACTTTCAGGCCGCGCTGAATCAAAATTCGCATGATGCGATTGCGGCTAACAACCTAGCGTGGGTTTATGCCGCTGAGGGCGAGAATCTCGACATGGCGCTGAGTCTGGCTACCCAGGCGAAACAGCTTTCCCCGGAGTTGGACGGCGTTAGCGACACGCTGGCGTGGATTCAGTACAAGAAGGGGAACTATCGCGTTTCGGTCTCGCTAGCCGAAGACGCCGTCAGGAAGCGTCCTGAAAAGGCCGATTATCGCTACCACCTGGGTATGGCACTGATGGGAGCGGGAGAGCGCGACCGTGCCCGTACTGAGTTGCAGAAGGCATTGCAGTTGAACCTCAAGGGCGAAGACGCCCAAGAGGCGCAGAAGACCCTGGCCTCCTTGCACTAACTGAAACACGAGGATCGGCTGATCGGTCACAACTTCTTGCGGCCCGAGCCAGCGCCGGCGCGGGCCGCTTTCCCTTTCCCGCATTTCCGGTGGATCCGCTGCGCAAAGAGGGCCGGTTTATTTTTGAATCTGCCAGGGGCCCTCTGGTAATCTAACTAACTAGTTAATTAAGTATGCAGGACGAACAACAAACGTTTCGCGTCCGGCGTGGTACGCGCCGTCAGCCGGAGGCCAGCCGCGACGCCATTCTTCAGGCAGCCCTCGCTGAGTTTGCCCAGGAGGGAGTAGCGGGAGCCCGTATGGATGCCATTGCCGCCTCCGCTGGTGTGAACAAAGCACTCTTGTATTACTACTTCGACGACAAGGAATCGCTTTACGGAGCGGTACTTGATCGGTTTTTCATCCGTTTAATCGAGCGCGTGATGCGTGAGCTGGACGGAGGAGCGCCGCTGGGAGAGCGGCTGCTGCGTTACACCCGCGCGCACTTTGACTGCGTCGCGGAATCGCCACATTATGCAAGGCTATTTCAGGGTGAGCTGATGAGCGCCGGCCGCGGCGGTTCTCCCCACCTGACCCGCATCGCAGAACGATACATTCGCCCCATTGCCATGCGAGTCACCGAACTACTCCAGCAAGGAATTGCAAGCGGGGAGTTTCGCAAAGTTGATCCCATGCAGTTTGCGCCTTCTATTGCCGCCATCAACGTGCATTACTTTGTCATCGCGCCTTTGACCCGTAAGCTTTTCGATCGCGACCCCTTTTCGTCCGAGGCGATCCGGCAGCGGCGCGCGGCGGTCCTGGACTTTGTCGCCGCTGCCCTGTTTGCCGACCGAGAGGTGGGTGTGAAGCTGGCGGGCCGGATTGCGAGCCAAGAAAACGAAGATTGCAAACCGAACCCCGCGCTCACACCCAGAAACATGCAAGGAACACCCAAGTGAAGCAGAAGAAATTTGCCGTGATTCTGGTTGTGCTACTGGGCATTTCGGTCGGCTACTACTTCTACTCCACCGACCGCACCCGCGACACTGTCTTGATCGGAATTGTGGATGCGAATCAGGTGATCGTTAGTTCCAAGATCATGGGCCGGGTTGAGAAGCTCTACGTGGACGAAGGATCGAAGGTGAAGGCTGGCGATCTGATTGCAGAAATCGATTCAGCGGAACTGGAGGCCCAGAAGAACGCAGCCGAGGCAACTATCGCCACCTACAACTCGCAGGTAGCTTCGCTGCAGGCTACAGAGGCGCAAACGCTGGGGGAAACCAACAGCGGCGTGGTGAATGCGCGTGCGCGCCTAGCGGCAGCAAAAGCGACACTTATGCAGGCACAAGCGGACCTGGTGAGGGTGCAGAGCGACTCCGAAAGAATCATGGCCTTGGCGAAAGCCGGGGTTGAGTCTGACATGGACCGCGTGCGCGCCGAGGAACAGCTGAAAGCGCAGCGTGCGGTGGTCGAGAGCGCGCAGAAGAATGTGGACGCGGCTCAGGCGGACCTGAACACAGCCATTGCGCGCACGCACCAGCAACGCGCCGCTGCCAGCAATGTTGCCGCCAACGAGGCGCAGGTGGCCAACGCACGCGCCCAACTCGCAGAAGCCGAAACCCGGCTTGGCTATACAAAGATTTACGCCCCCGTCAACGGGACTGTGTCGGTTCGAGCTACTCGCCAGGGAGAAGTGGTGAATCCTGGAACCCCCATTGTGACCATCATCGATTTCGGCGACACCTGGGTCCGCGCCGAAGCTCCCGAGACGGAGGCGCGCTTTGTCTCCGACGGGCAAAGACTCACGGTACGTTTACCGGCGGGCAAGCCCATCGAGGGCATTGTCATCTTCAAGGCCGTCGAGAGCGATTTCGCGACCCAGCGCGACGTAAGCCGGCGCAAGCGCGACATCAAGACCATCGGCTTGAAACTGAAGGTCGACAACCCCGACGGCGCGCTCGTTCCCGGCATGACTGCCGAAGTCTTTCTGCCCAGGTCTCTGGAGAAAGGTGGGCGATGAGTTGGTTTGCCTCCAAGTCGAAACCTACGACTCACTGTGAAGGTCCGGCCAACGGCGACGCCATCGA
>CAZDYZ010000340.1:0-7474 GCA_964509525.1 uncultured Acidobacteriaceae bacterium | reverse complement strand
GTGAGCTGGTGGCGCTGCCCCAAACCAACGAGTGTGCCGATATCGTCAGGGAGATCGTCGGTCTCAATGAATGGCATTAGAGCATGGATGTCCGCCAGAATTTCAGATAGGTCGCGGCGCAGAAGTTTTCGCCGTTGTGCGGTGAGTAGCGCATTAGCAACTTCAAGATGCCAATGGACTGGCACCAAGGGTCGCGCTCCATTGATCATCAGCTGCTGAACGCGTGCTGCATAGGGGGAAGGCGGATAGTCGATCAGCCACCCCAAAGAAACTGAGGCATCCAGAACGAAATCCTTCATTAACGCCGGCCTTCCTTAATCAAGCTCTTGACGGTTTCTCCGCTGGGCAACCGCATGCTTCCCCGCAGAGAGTCAAAGATCTCCCCCAAAGGCCGCTTCGCTTTGCGGGGAGCAGGCATGAGGACAGCTTTCAGGATGCCCCGGCAAGTGATGCCCACAGGCTGTCCCCGTTCCGCCTCCTCGACGAGCTCGGAAAGCCGCTGCTTGGCCTGAAACAGTCCAACGGTTTTCAAGGGCCTCCAATCTAGATTGATGCTAGATGGTTCCATGGGAACTGTCAACTCTGCGCACGGGTAGGGTCGAGGACTGGTCGATGGTTGAAGTTGCCGTCTGATGACGAAACTGCCACGCCTGACCGCTCGCCAGATTATCTCTGTGCTCCAAAAGCTCGCGAGACAAAGCGGCAGTCACATGATCTACAAGAACGCAGCCGGAAAGCGGGTTACGCTTCCGTGCCACGCTGCTAAAATCCTTCACCCCAAGGTTCTGAGGCCCGACCTATCTGTCGGTTCCGCTACGGCATGATCTCCCAGACTACGCCCTCGCCCAGACTGCCGCCAACGGACGCCGTACCGTATAGATTTCCCTTTGCATCAAAGACAGGCTGACACGCTGGATAGGCTCCATCGTCGCCGTTGGTGAAGTCGTGCAGAGAAGTATACGTCCAACCGCCGCCGGAGGGAGTCAACTTGAAAACTGCTCCGTACCCGTACGCCCCTTCAGAATAAGTCGTACCATAGAGATTGCCGGCTGCGTCCATGTTGAGCTTGTCTACCGGGCCTTTTCCGCCATTTCCTGCGGCAAAGCTATAGAGGACGTTAAACGTCCAGTTCCCGCCCGATGGAGTCAGCTCAAACACGGTGCCGCCGCCTCCGCTTCCCTCGAGGTACGTAGTGCCATACAGATTGCCAGATGAGTCTATAATCAAGCCGCCCACAGGTTCCCCGCCGTCGCTGCCACCGGTGAAGGTGTGGAGGGTAGACTCGGTCCAGCCGGATCCGCTGGGCGTCAATTCATAGACTCCGCCCCAGCCGTTCGCGCCACCAAACACAAAAACACCGAAAAGGTTGCCGGAGCCGTCTAGGATGACGCCACCAGAGGGCTGGATCCATTCACCGCCTGACGGGTCTTGATAGAGCAGGCTTTCTGTCCATCCGCCACTCGAGGGGGTCAACTTATATACGCTGCCTAATCCGCCGTAAGCTCCGTAATACGTTGTGCCATAAACATTTCCCGCTTTGTCGAAGATGAGGTCGCCCCCGGGTTGCCACCCGTCGGTGCCGCCTTGAAAGTCATAGAGGATAGTCTTGATCCATGGACTAAGTGGTGTTGCTGGGCGGTTCGGCGTTGGTTTTAGATTGAAGATCGTGCCACAGCCGTCGCCGCCAGAACACCCGTTTTGGAACAGTCCTCCGTAGGATGTCGAGCCATAGAGTGTTCCGTTGGTACCTATCGTCACTCTGGACGAAGGATTAGCTCCGTCACTGCCGCCGGCAAAGTCGTAGAGCGGAGTTATAACCCAACCCCCGCCCTTGTTTTGCAGCCTGTAAACCACTCCATAGTGCCCGGTAGTGCGGCCGCCGTAGGGGGTGGTGCCATAGACGTTTCCCGACCTGTCAATCGTTACTCCAGAAGCAGGTTGTGCCCCGTCTTCTCCGTCTGCGAAGGTGTGGATCACTGTTAATGTCTGTGCCGGGGCTGATCGGGATACACCGATTAGAAGAACAAGTACAGTCAGCAAGGCAAAGGAGGTAGTTGTCTCCATACTTCTCCTCTTCTCGAGACCGCTATTCAGCACTAAGAGCCCGCGAAAGTTAGAGCACGCATGGGATTGAGTTGGCCTGGACATGGCTGACCTCCTTAGGCGAGATTTCCACTTCGGTTTCCCAGGCGCCCGACACTATACACCCAATACCTACGCTTGTACCGTTTCTTAGCTAAGAACAAGCTAAAGCAGGTGGCGGCTCGTTAGACGAGGTAGAATGTCCGACGAGCCGCGCGAAGAATAGCCGAAGCGATGCAGAAACGCTGGGCCGCAATGAGGGCAAGAAAGAAATGGCCGGCTGATTTCCTCTACCACGAATAGGAGCCAGTGAATACGTTGGCTTCAGCCACCTTCGATCTGCTCGCGTGGTCTCGCGAGTCAACGATTACAAGCAGGACAGCTGCATCGAAAAGGGCGAGGGCAGGGGTACCTTAGCTTCACTGGACAATGACGTTCTTGCTCTGGGCCACGAAATCTGGCTTGCCAACGGGGCGTCGGGTCCATCCCCTCATTCTGGAGGCCGGTGGCAAACACGTCTTGACCGACAGTTGGACGAGCTTTGGCGTCATTGTCGGGTTGTTGCTGGTCATCCTGACGCGACCGTATGATCCCTGGTGGCGATTGCGGTTGCGGTGAACATCCTCTGGTCTGGGGCACTTAATCTGGCGCTCGGCTCCAAGGGCTGTTGGACTGCTCCGATCCCGATGCGGGGCATCAGATACGAGTGAAGCTGGATGCGAGGTGCTTTGAGCTGGGAGTGGATTATCACGGTGTGCGCTTTCGCACCAATGGGTATCGACAGCTCATCGAAGTGCATCTCTCCTCTTCCCGCGAGATACTCCGCCGGGCGAAGCCCCACAGATTGGTGACCATGGTAGAGGATCGCTTGCCAGCAGAGCTTCGAATGCCCGCCGAAGTGAGCACCCATTTAGAATCTGCAGAAGACCACGAAGCCGTACACTCCCGCCAGCACTATACCGGGATAGCTTAGCTTCCGCCTTTGGTTCCGCTTGAATGTGAAGCAGACGTGCGCATAGCAAACAATCAGGATCTTGGCCGATGCGGTTCTGGCGCTCAAAGCGCTCTTCATCACGAAGACGTGTGACGTGGCTCACTGCAGGTCAGTGACACAAACACGGATACTCCACCCCATCTTTCGTAACAAATGAGCTACATGTCTTTTGGTACTGCGCCCAACGTCTGAGAGGAGATTCGCGATGCAGGCGATGGTAAGGTGGTTCTTCTTCCGTAGGTCGTTAGCTGCCCAGTTGTTCGTCGTGCTCGCCACTCTCTGGTCAAGCCCGGGGTATGCAATTCCCGCGTTTTCGCGCATGTATGGTACCAGTTGCAGCACATGCCACATCGACTTCCCAAAACTGAACGATTTCGGCAAGGCTTTCAAAGACGCCGGCTTCAAGTTCCCCAAAGACGACGAGTCAATGCTCAAGATTCCTCCCGTCATGCTGGGAGCTCCGGCCAATGCCGAGCTATGGCCCAAGGCCATCTGGCCGGGGACGATTCCGGGCCAGCCTCCCATCGGCCTGCGCTACAACAACTATTTCCAGTACACGGGCAGCGGCCGTAAGCAGTTCGACTCGCTGGCTCCGGCGGGAACCCTAGGGCCTTTCATCCCGGCCACCGATTTCGAAGCCGGCTTCTTCAGCATTTTTACTGCTGGAAACTTTGGGAGCGACATCGCCTTCTGGGCGGATGACGACATCAGCGTTGGCGGCGCCAATTCAAACGGTGGACTGGGGGAAGGTTATCTTAAGTTCGTTAACATTGGCCGGCTGTTGAAGTTGCCGACCAATGCGCTGAATCTGCGTGTGGGCGAAATCGAGTTGGAAATTCCATTCACGCAGGCCCACTCCATTTGGGTCAGCCCGTATGACATTTACACGCAGGCCAACATTGGCAACCTTAACCCTGCGTTCAACCAGCAGTTCGTGAGCAATGCGTTTGTTTACTCCAACTCCCAGCAAGGTATCGAGTTCAGTGGCGGCCTCCACACCGGCGGCTACAACTATTCCATTGCCTTTATTGACCAGAACACCAGCGGCGTACCGCAGGCAAACAATAATGCCTATGTGCCTACGGCCACAGGGTCAAACCAGGGCGGAGTAGGCATCGCGTCCGATGCCAACTTCAAGGACATCTACGCCAGCTTCAATTACCGGTTCAACTTGGACAAAGACAAGGCGACGCGAAAGGAGATTCAGGCCGCGGGACCCACCGGTCCACGCAACCACACCTATGTGAACTTAGGGACCTACTATCTCTACGGGCGTTCCGTGCAGCGCCTGATCGGCACCACACTAAGCGGAACCTATGCCACCCTGACCGCGCGCGAACCGTTCTACCGGGTGGGAGGCAACTTCACCTTCAACTATCGCTGCTGCCTTGAGTTCGACGCCCTCTACATGTACGGCCACGACTACAACCTGCTGCCCGTGGACTCGACCGGAACTCCGATTTCTTTGCCGGCAGTGAGTGGAGGACCGGTGCCAGTGGGCTTTGTCCGCGGTCCACCTGCGACGTTCAGCGGCGGATTTGCGCAGGTCGAATGGCTGGCCTATCCCTGGGTGTACCTCATGCTTCGCTACGACGGGGTAAACTCCAACTCCGACTACCATAACTCGCTGGTGCCAGGAGGATTCACCGGCTCGCCCTTCAATGGCGCGGCATACGTGACCCGCAATCGCGTAACACCAGCGGTGCAGTTTCTGATTCACCCCAACATTAAGGCGGTTGCCGAATACCAGTTCAGACCATCGCAGTCCGTGCAGTTCGCAATGAACCCATTCACGGGCCTGCCGGTAGCGATCAACCCATTTCACACCAACACTCTGGTTTTGGGATTTGAGTTTGTGTACTAAGCAAGGTGTAACGACTATTCACAAATACAGGAAAGGGACACTCATGACAAAGCGTTTCTCACTCGTGACTCTCACAATCTTGGTCTTCGCAACCGCCGCCTTTGCCGGCACGATTGAAGGCAAGGTCTCTCCTGGCAAGTCCGTTGTGTACGTGGACACGATACAAGGCAAGACGTTCCCGGCCCCGTCGCAGAAACCTGTCATGGACCAGAAGGGTCTCGTATTCAATCCTCACGTCATGGTCATTCAGCAGGGAGTGACAGTGGAGTTCCTCAACAGCGACAGCGTACAGCACAACGTCTTTTGGCCCTCCATTAGCGGCAACAAGAAGGAAGGTCACAACCTTGGCACCTGGCCAAAAGGCGAGAAACGGGCCTTTAAGTTCGATCAGCCCGGTATCGTGCCTTTGCTGTGCAACGTTCACCCGGAGATGTCGGGCTACATCATAGTCAGTCCAACGCCCTACTTTGCCGAGACCGATGCCAGCGGAAGCTACAAGATCGAGAATGTTCCTGACGGAAAGTACAACGTGGTCGCCTGGCACGAAGGGATGAAGATACAGACGAAATCGGTGGATGTCGCCGGCACCGGGAGGGCGGACTTCAGCCTCTCGAAGTAACAGAGAACCCGGCGGTTTGGCCGCCGCTCTTTTCATATCGGTTCATACCCAAAACGCGCCTGGTCTCCCAATAGGACTGATGCTAAGTCGTTTTGTCAATAAGAAGGTGGATCGGGAATGGTTGAATACCAATTTCCCTTGCATGATGGCATGCCCGGCACATACGAACGCCGGACGCTACGTGTCGCTGATCGCGGAAGGAAGGTTCGAAGAAGCGTATCGCTTTGCCCGCGACCCCAACCCCATGGCGAGCATATGCGGACGAGTCTGCGCTCACCCCTGCGAAACCGCGTGTCGACGAGGACAAATCGACCGTCCGATTTCGATTCGCGCCTTGAAGCGGTTCCTCACCGAGCTTCACGGCCCGGAGTCGCGCCGTCCAGTTGCGCCCACAACCAAGCCAGCCGACAAACTGCCGTACAAAGTTGCTGTGGTTGGAGCAGGACCGGTAGGGCTGTCCGCGGCTCATGATCTGGCGCTGATGGGGTACTCCGTCACCATACTCGAAGCCTCCCCGGTCGCCGGCGGAATGTTGTACCTGGGCATTCCGGAATATCGTCTGCCGCGAAGTGTGGTCGAAGCTCAAGTGCGCGAGATCCTGGAGACCGGCGACATTACCCTTCGGTTGAACGCTGCCGCTGGACGCGACTTCACCATCGGGGAATTGCGTCGTCAGGGCTTCGATGCAGTGCTCATCGCTGTGGGCGCGCATCGTAGCCGTGAACTCTCCATCCCCGGAGTTGACCTCGACGGCGTGCATCGCGGCATTGAGTTTCTGCTCAACGTTAATCTCGGCTACAAGTTCACGATCGGGAAGAAAGTGCTCGTCATCGGCGGCGGCAATGTGGCAATGGACGTTGCCCGCTCGGCTGCGCGTGAAGTGCTGCGGCAGCAGCCTCTGCCGGGCGAGATTACTCCCTCGGAAGAGAACCTGCAGGCCGTCGCGGCCCACGAAATGGTGGACATCTCGCTGTCAGCACTGCGCATGGGTGCCCGCGAGGTCGGCCTGGTGTGCCTGGAGCAGCGCCACGAGATGCCTGCTGCGTTGGAAGAAATCGAGGAGGCGGAGACCGAGGGCATCATCATGTATCCCGGCTTCGGACCGAAGCGCGTGCTTGGCCGCGACGGCAAAGTCGTCGGGCTGGAATGCCTGAAGACGAAATACGTCTTTGACGAGAACAAGCGATTCAGTCCCGCGTTCTACGAGAACAGCGAAACGAGGTTTGATTGCGACACCATCATTCTGGCCATTGGCCAGGCTCCGAACCTGGAGTTCTTGTGGCCGGAAGATGGCGTGCAAGTCTCACCTCGCGGGCTCATTAACGTAAATCGCGAAACCTTGATGACCTCAGCTCCCGGTGTTTTTGCCGGTGGCGACTGCGCCTTCGGGCCGCGCCTCATTATTGACAGCGTGGGCGATGGCAAGCGCGCTGCCGTCGGAATTGACGAGTACATTCGCGGCGCCAAGCATCCCGAGCCGCAGATTCAAGTGCAGGTGCTAGACCGCTGGCAGATGGCGGCTGACTACATGAATCTGCACCGACAGCCCATCCCGATGCTGCCTCTCGACCGCCGCACCGGCATGACGGAGGTTGAACTCGGTTATACCGCACACGAAGCGATGGCCGAGGCGCAGCGCTGCCTGAAGTGCTACATCAATACCATTCTTGAAGGCAGCGAGCAGGATGGCACCGACTGCGTACTCTGTGGTGGCTGCGTGGATGTGTGCCCTGAAAACTGCCTGGAGCTGGTTCCGCTCGAGCGCATCGCATTCGAGGCGGACGCGATTGACGCCATTACGAACAACCCTGAGTTCTTTAGCTTCGAGTTAGAGAACGTACACCCGGCGGAGGTGGGCAGCATCACCGGAACCGCGATGCTGAAGGACGAGACGCGTTGCATCCGCTGCGGCCTT
>CAZDYZ010000339.1:0-3778 GCA_964509525.1 uncultured Acidobacteriaceae bacterium | reverse complement strand
CACCGCCCAGGGTTTTTGGCAAGCGCAGATTGCACCGGAAGCAGGTCACTTACGATAAGCCGATTTATCAACAACCATGCGCGCCCAGCTGGAGACTCGCGAGTACGATTGCGCCATCGGGTCAGTCTTGGCGCTCGTTTACCAAGCACCCGTCGGCTCTGGGCCCCCCCTACCAAGAGGTCTCAACTCCACCACCCCACGTAAATGAGAGTCGCGACGCTGCAGCAGACATTCACTAATGAGAGGAACATCGCCCATTTCCCATAGGGGACAAGGCGGTGTTGGCGATCCTCCGGAAGGAGCGACTCGATTCGAGTGGGGGCATCCAAGGCGCACCATACAGAGAAAAGAAGCCAAGCGATCCATACCACCAGGGGTACTGATCGAAATTGTGCCGAGAACGCGGCCAGCGTGAAAGCCACACCGATTGGGACCAAGACCAGACACCCTGCGCATGCATAGAGCAGCAGTATCCGCATGTAAGTTGTCCCGCCGCCGCTACTAATCGTCTGACTGCCTCACCAGCCCCACGCAGAACTGCCTGATGGCCTCCCGCTCCGAATCTTTGAGGGATACAAACTCGAACCCGTGGCGGAGCCCAAGTTGATTGCGGACAAGCCCCAATGTCTCCAGTACGGCTGAGTGGAGGGTAGGGATGGGAAGCTCCAACGTCACCACGCTTCCAGTGGTGATCGGTCTGGGTAGGATCGCGCCGATTCCGCCTTCGGCAATGATGCCGCAGCGCCCTGCAAGCTCCTCCTCTTGGTGGTCACGAAGCCTGACGGGCAAGTCGGTGTAGTAGCGGGGGAACCGACGCCGTTTTGACGATTGAACCGGTGGCGTACTGACGGTGTGCTGCTTGAACACTGGCAGCAAGCCCGTTCCTAGGCATCTAGTGCAGAGTCTTCCTCCGGGCGCAATGCCGCCTCCGCCGCATTCCTCGCACTGCTTGTCTCCGACGTATTCCCATTCTGCGCTCACGACGATGTTTCCTGATTCACCATGGTGATGCACTCGCGAACTCCTTCCGTCAGTGCGTGAAGCTGCTGCATGAGGAGCGCTTCTCCTTCGCAGCCCGGAATGCCGCTGATCACCTCCAGTTCAGCCATTGCAAACTGCAGGCGTTTCACGACCGCATCCTTAGATTGACGCTGCATAGAACTTGTCTCACCTGCCCTCTCTGAAGCCGGAGCACCTTCCGCTTCGTCCCCAATTCTCTGGCTCCACGTAGATTGCGATAGTCCGGCAGGTCTGTGTAATAAAAGCCATGCTTGTTCTGATTTCAGAACAAGAGGCATGACAGCCTTCCGGCCAGCAGCAGGCCGTGACCTGATCGAGGGGTAGGCGTCTACCTGTTCACGCTGGCCTCACTCACGGCGAAATCAGGCGAACGGCTGATGCGACCGGCAGTTGGGAAGAACACCGCAGCGGAGCCGTCACCGAATCGCTAGGAAGGCGGCGATGACGAGGTGGAAACGGAGGAAACCGTGATTACTTGCACCGGCAGCAGATCATTTACGATATGCCGATTTCACAACATCTATGAAGTCGCCGGCCTCAGAACGCACGAAAGGCCAATGCCCAATAGTTACGATCGTAAATTGCGGTCTCCCCACTTGGATTGTAGAAAGACACTGTCAATCCGTTGGCAAATCGCCTGCGCGGTGCTCAGCACTCATACCACTCCCCCTCGTCAGCGAGCGATTCCTGAAAGATGACAAGATGGCAGTCTCCAAGAAGAGTTTGGACGCCAAAGTGGGAGGAAATGAGCAATATCATGAGAGCAAACCTATGCATCTTCATCATGGCGATGTTCGTAGTGGTATCGGTGACGATGACGCCCGGCCTGTCGGCAGAGCAGGCGCACCAGCATTACAGAGTGGTTATTCTTCCGCCCGAGGGTGGTGCGGACAGCTACCTCGCCGGATATCTCAGTAATGCGCCATTAACCGATGCGGGCACTTTAGGAGTGGCGGCGGACACGAGCACACCGACTGTCAACAATTCCTATACCTGGACCGACGGCAAGCAGATTGAGTTTCAGCCCTTGCCGCAGCTGCCCAACTTAACCGGTACGAGCACGTACATAAACTGGGTCAACCAACCGGGGCTCGCGGCAGGGTACGGAACGCGAACTGACTCACTCACCGGAGCTTCCCTAAATAGTGCCGCTATCTGGAACCAAAACGGCCAGATCTTTGAGCTGAGCGCGCCAGAAGGTGACCAGAGCCAAGCAGTCTGGATCAATGACTTCGGCCAGGTATCCGGGTGGATCGCGAACTCTACCGTGGATCCGTGCTCGGGCTTTTTTTCAGGTACCGGATTTCAAACCCAGGGCGTTCTCTGGAAGGGTGGTTTTATGGTCCCCCTGGGAACTCTCGGAGGCACCAATAGCTATGGAGAATTCATTAACAATCTGGGGCAAGTCTCCGGCTATTCGGAGACGAGCAATGTGCCCAACCCGAACACGGGCTGCCCGCCGTTCGATCCTTTCATCTGGGAGAACGGCAAGATGACCGACATCAACCCTGGCAATTTTGGTGGCGCCGAGGGCGCAACCAACTTCCTGAACAATCAAGGACAGGCCGTTGGCTATGGGGATCTTTATGGCGACGTGGATTTTCATCCGTTCCTGTGGGAGGCGGGGAGGGTCACCGACTTGTTCACAGTGGGCAGCTTGGGAGGGGCGAGCGGTTCGGCCCTCAACGTAAACGAACTGGGCCACGTCGTCGGATTCAGCTCTACTGCAGAGGGCACGATCCTCGCCGTTCTGTGGCGCAATCGAGAATTTGTCAACCTCGGCAGTTTGAGCGGGGACGACTGCAGCGCGCCGTTCTCTATCAACTCCCAGGATCAAATTGTGGGTATGTCGGGCTCTTGCGCAACCGGCGTGGTGCGCGCTTTTCTATGGGAAAACGGCGAGATGGTTGACCTCAACACACTGATCCCCCGCAACTCGGGAGTCCAACTAGAGTCTGCCGATTGGATCAACGAAGATGGCGAAATTGCGGCCCAGGCCGTTCTCACGGCGAATGGCGCCGCACGTGCCATTTTGCTGATTCCCAGCGGCGAGTGGGATAGTGATACCCGAGTTGCATCCTCGGCAGCTCTCAAGAATCCAGCGCCCGCACCACATTCCACTGCCGGATGGCTTCTATCGCGGCGGGGCAGAGCTCAGAGAGGACGGTGAGCCTTTAGGCTGATAGGGGGTGTTCAGTCTCGAACCACGAGCTAGGCCAAAACGAGGCTCCCTGGAGCCCCCCTCACGCTGCTCCAGGGGGCCATCGGTGTAAACCGCGAGACTTACCACGATGGATGTCGGGAACGCATTTATAAAAGGGCTCCTCTTAGGAGTTGGTTGTGAGCGCACTGCACCACAACTTACGAAATGTAACGCCATTCACCGATTGGGCCATGACAGCTTCCGCCTTTTGGAACTACATGTTCCAGCAGGGCGGGAAACGAGGTGGCTTCAAAGTGAGCATGAAAATACGGAGTACCCGGCAAGTGAACGGCATCACCATCGTCGACCTCAGCGGGCGCATCACTCTGGGGAAGGGTGGCGTGGTGCTGCGCGGCATGATGCGTGACCTTGTCGCCAGGGGCCAGCGCAAAATTCTGTTAAACCTGGGCGACATCACCTATATCGACAGCTCCGGCATCGGCGAGCTGGTCAGCGCCTTCACCACCGTCCGCAACCGTGGCGGCGAACTCAAGCTGCTCAACCTGACCAAGAAGGTCCACGATCTGCTTGCCAAGCTGTCCACCTTCTTCGACG
>CAZDYZ010000338.1:0-7096 GCA_964509525.1 uncultured Acidobacteriaceae bacterium | reverse complement strand
ATCCCAGCCAGTTGATGATGATCGATGAAATCGGTCTGCTCCTGGCCCGCCGGATCACTACCAAGGTAGCGACCCTGTCGCAGATCAGCGACATTCTGAAAAAAACCGAGCAGTCGCAGCGCGTACTGGAAGAAGCCAGCGAAGGTTTCGCCCTCGATGTCATTGCCGAGGATGAGGACTCGGACGAGACTATCTCGATTGAGAAGCTGACGGCGGAAACCGACATCAATCCGATCATCCGCCTGGTGGACACCACGATTTTTACTGCGCTGCAGCGGCGTGCCAGCGATATTCATATCGAGGGCCGGGACGATTCCGTAGTGATTAAGTATCGCATTGACGGTGTTCTGCAACAGGCAATGCAGCCCATTGCCAAAGAGCACCACTCGACCATCATCTCGCGTATCAAAGTGATGAGCGAGCTGGACATCTCCGAGCGCCGGGTGCCGCAGGACGGCCGTTTCCGTGTGCGCTACAATGCGCGCTCCATCGACTTTCGCGTTTCCATCATGCCCTCTATCCATGGCGAAGACGCAGTGCTTCGCGTGCTGGATAAAGAGTCGATGAGCGAGAAGTTCCACAAACTGACGCTCGACGTGGTGGGCTTCAGCGATGCCGACCTGCACAAGTTCCGGCGCTATATCAAAGAACCGTACGGCATGGTGCTGGTCACCGGCCCGACCGGTTCCGGCAAAACTACCACGCTGTACGCGGCCCTCAATGAGATCAAGGTTGATGAAGACAAGTTCATCACCATCGAAGACCCCGTCGAATACCAGATTCGCGGCATCACCCAAATTCCGGTGAATGAGAAAAAGGGACTCACCTTTGCCCGCGGATTGCGTTCGATCCTGCGTCACGATCCTGACAAAATCATGGTGGGTGAAATCCGTGATACGGAAACGGCGCAGATCGCGATCAACGCCGCACTTACCGGCCATCTGGTGTTCACCACAGTGCACGCCAACAACGTGGTGGACGTGCTTGGTCGATTCCTGAATATGGGCGTGGAAGCATATAACTTTGTTTCGTCTTTGAACTGCATCCTCGCGCAGCGGCTGGTGCGGCTGATCTGCGAGTTCTGCAAGAAGGAGGTGCATTACTCCCCAGAAGAGCTGGAAGCCAGTGGATTGAATCCGCAAGAATGGATGCCTATCCCGTTCTATGAAGGAGAAGGGTGCATTGAGTGCGCCGGGACAGGCTTTCGCGGGCGATCGGCGATCCACGAGTTGCTGGAGCTGACCGACAACGTGCGCGAGATGATTCTGGCCAAGCGGCCAAGCAGCGAAATCCGCCGCGTCGCACGCGAGGAGGGCATGCATTTCCTTCGCGAGTCAGCGCTTGATAGAGTGAAGCGTGGGCTGACGACCTTGAAGGAGATCAATAAGGTCACCTTCATTGAGACCACACGATAGATGATCTTCAACAACATTCCGCGGCCCCGAGTCGCCTGCGAGATAACCGCTGAGCACGTGATTGCTGCGCGCGCCGGTGAAGGTGGGCAGGCTCTGGAAGCTGCTGCGGCACGGAAGCTGGCCGAGGGCTCGCTCACTCCGGGACTGCAGCAGGCGAACGTCAACGGGCGCGACGCCCTGGTGACGGCATTGCGAGATTCGCTGGCGGCGGTGTCCAACCGTTCCGGCGATCTGTGCCTGGTCATCCCCGATGCCGCGACGCGCATCATGCTGCTGGATTTCGACAGCTTGCCCGATAAACCGCAGGAAGCCGACGCCGTGGTGCGCTTCCGCCTGAAGAAGTCGCTGCCGTTTGATGTCGACCAGTCGGCGGTCTCTTTCGACAGCCAAGGCACATCGAATCCGGTGCGGGTGGTGGCGGCGGTCACTCCGCGCACGGTACTGGAGGAGTACGAAGGGCTGGTTCGCGAGGCGGGTTACAACCCGGGCGCCGTGCTGCCCTCGATGATTGCGGCACTGGGCGCAGTAGATGCATCCCGCCCTACTATGGTTATCAAGGTCGAGCTTGGGACCACGACCTTCGCCATTGTCGATCAGAACCAGTTGCGGCTGTACCGCGCCCTGGAAAACGGTGGTTCGGCGGTGACCGGGGACTCGCTTGTCGATGATGTCAACACCTCGCTGGTTTACTTTGAAGATCGTTATGCAGTTGGAGTAGATCGCGTGCTGGTGGCGGGAGTAGAGTCGGCGCAAGAGCTGCAAACTGCGCTGAGTGCGAGCTCCAATATTCGGGTTGAGGAACTGGTTTCGAGTCGCATGGCGGGTGCCGCGGTGGGCAACGTGTCGCGTTCGGCCCTGGCCGGAGTAGTAGGAGCGCTGGAATCCTGATGCGATTAAACATCAATCTCGCCAGCCAGCCATACGAGGCCGCGCGGCAGTTCCGGCGGCGCATCGGCGCGGTCGTGGCGGCGCTGGCCCTGATTGCGGTGGTGCTCCTCGGCTATATCGTGTACCAGCGGGTCCAATCGCGGGCCATCAACCAGCAACTCCGTGAGGTCGGACAGGAGATCAACAACCTCAATCAGGAAGAGGCGCATGCGCGAGCCATCCTGAACAAGCCGGAGAACCGCGATGTTGCCGAGCAGTCAGAATTTCTCAACCAGTTGTTTGCCCGCAAGGCACTGTCCTGGACAAGGGTGTTTGCCGAGATGGAACGGATCATGCCACCGGACCTCCACGTCGTGTCCATGAAGCCGGAATACACCAGGATGAACGACCTCATGCTGCACGTGGTGGTCGCAACCGGCTCACGTGGTCGAGCCGTCGAACTGGTGCGGCGCATGGAACAATCGAACCACTTCCGCCAGGCGGAGATTGTTGCCGAAAACGTGACCGCCAGTAGCGGTGATCAGAGTGCTGGTCCGGGCAATATCCAGTTCGATATTGCTGCAGTGTATTTGCCTGGTGCGCAGGACACGGATGCCGCGGCACCGGGTACGGATGAAAAGGCGGACAACAGCGGGGGACGACAAAAGACAGCGACAGCCGCCCAGACACCATCAACCACGGCAAACACCAGGAGTCCGGCACCCAGCGTGAGTTCGGGTCAGGCGAAGAACCAGCTGGCACGACCTTTGCGAGCAGGGGTGCAATGATGGCCAGCATCGGTGAAATTCGCCGGAAATGGATGCCCGCGCTGATCGGTCTCGCGGTACTGGATCTGGCGTGTATTGGATATTTGCTATCGCCAGCCGGGCGCTCCCGCCAGGCGCGGCAGCGGGAATACTACGAATTGCGCGCCCAACTCACAAACAAGCGGCAGGAAGTTCTGCCCACGCGAGGTATGGACCAAAAGCTGAAACAGGCGTCGCAGGACATCAGCAGCTTCAATGATCAGAGATTTCCAGCACAATATTCGGCGGTTGCGGAGGAACTGGGCCAGGTTGCGGCGGACACCGGTGTCCGCCTTGGCGGATTGCGATATGACTCCAAGGACGCACCCATCGAAGGTTTGAGCAAGTTGAATGTCGAGATCACGCTTTCCGGTGACTACCTGCAGGAAGTAAAGTTCATCAATGCGCTGGAGCGTGACAAAATGTTCTTTCTGATTGACGGTGTCAATCTGGCAGAGCAGCAAGGCAACGTTCGCCTGCAATTGAAGCTGGAAACGTATCTGCGCAACGGAGCTACGCCATCGTGAAGCTCGGTACCGAGGACAAGACAAAGACCGGCATCGCAGCGGTCCTGGCGGTGGTGGCGGTCGTTCTGCTGGTGCACGCGTTCCACGGAGGAGAAGAGAACTCTCCTGCTGCGCGACCGGTGAGTCCCGTGTCTCAATCCGCTTCGGCAGGTGCGACGTCACGGTCGCGAGGGGGTAGCGCGCGAACCAACAAGACGCCACGTCTACTGCTGGCGCAAACGCTCGATCCTACCTTGCGTTTCGATTTGCTGAAATCCAGCGAAGACGTTACGTACAAGGGAACCGGACGTGACATCTTCCGTTCTCAGCCGGAACAGGTGGAGATTCCCCATCCGAAAGATCCGGACGTGAAGCCAGGTCCTCCAACTCCGCCTCCTCCGCCGCCTATCGACTTGAAGTTCTATGGTTTCGCCAGCCGAAAAGATGGTTATAAGCGCATTTTTCTTTCCCGGGGCGAGGACATTTTCGTGGCCAAGGAAGGTGACATTGTGGACCGGCGTTACAAAATCGTGCACATCGGGCAGAACTCGGTGGATGTGGAGGACGTGCTGACCAATAATCGCCAGACGCTTCCCCTGTTAGCGGGCTGATTCCCCCGCAACAATTGTCCATCGCGATCGTCTAGAGGAACACGAACAGTGAGTCGCAGCAGGCAACAGCCCATTCTTTCACCGGAGGAACCGACGACGTTACCGGTGCGTCCCATGCCGTCAGGCGCCCGGCGTGCGACCATCGACCCACGACGACGTCAGGCCGAGAGTGGATATCTGTTGCTCGCGATCTTACTCATGATGGCTCTGATCATTGTCGCTGCCACCATCGAAGCTCCGCGCGTGGTGCAGCAGCTGAAGCGTGACCGCGAGGAGGAGATGATCCATCGCGGCACCGAATACGCTCGCGCCGTCAAGAAATACTATAAGAAGTTTGGTCGCTACCCGGCAAACCTGGAACAACTCGAAAACACAAACACGATACGTTTCCTGCGCAAGCGATATAAAGACCCGCTTACCAAAGATGGAAAGTGGAAGACGCTGAGTTTCACCGACGTTCAATTGGCGACCAATACCAACGCGCCCGGCACCTCTGCAGCGGCGCTCGGTGCACAAGGGTTGG
This sequence comes from uncultured Acidobacteriaceae bacterium, assembly GCA_964509525.1. Taxonomy (GTDB): domain Bacteria; phylum Acidobacteriota; class Terriglobia; order Terriglobales; family Acidobacteriaceae; genus Bog-257. The sequence goes on along the minus strand of CAZDYZ010000338.1, from coordinate 2,368 downwards.
GTGCACAAGGCCTGGGTGCGCAGGGGCAGAGCGCGCAAGGGCAGGCGGCTGCGGTCTTGTCGGCCAGTACAGGCAGCATGCCGGGTGCGCAGCAGTCCACATTGAACAGCAGCAACCTGGCGAATGTTCCTCCCACCGATTCAGGCCAAAGCAGCGTGTTGTCCGCCCAGCAACAAGCCGGCATAACCGGAGGCAGTCAGGGAGTGGTTTCCGCGAACTCGCCGCAAGGGAATGCTCAGCAGAGCAACACTCCATTCGCGAACACCTTCGGCCAGGGATCGAATAGCCCATCCAACAGCAATCAGCCGGCAGGCACGGGCCTGGGTTCGAGTTCCGCGGGCGGCAATCAAACGTTCGGGGGAGGAGCCATCGTTGGTGTGGCCAGCTTGAGCAAAGATCCCACCATCCGCATCTACAACAAGAAAAAGACCTACAACGAGTGGTGGTTCATTTACAACCCGCAGACCGATCTACCCAACGTCTTGCTGCGCGGGCCGTATCAGCCAGCCATGATGGCCGGAGCCCAGGTAGGAACTCCGGCCGGACAGATGAACAGTCAACAGAGCGGCTTCGGTCAGGGGCCAAGTGGGGTGGGCCAGCAGTCAACTGGTTTCGGCCAACAGCCGAACTCTCCACAGCAGAACTCACCACAGCAGACGTTACCGGTGTTTCCGCCTGACCAGAACCAGCACTAACCTCGCTGAATGAAGCCAAGTCCCATTGGGCAAACGAGGGCCGCGGATGGTAGCAACGTCATGCCCCTAACGAGAACGGCTAACCCGCTGCTGTGAACGCGTTGGGCGGCTGGAGAGTGAAGTGGGTCGGGGGCAGCAGGCCGGGGAGATAGTCGCAGCCAGGCAACAGAGCTCCAAAGAACAGACACAGATTACAAACGGCGCGAGACACCGAGGGGGCCTCTTCCTGAGCGGCTCCTCAGGCGGGCAAGACGTCGTGTTACTAGTCGCTATTGGTGAACTCCACGAGCAATTGCAGCCGCTGACGGGCGTGCCCGGAATCGATAGCATAAGCAGCCAGGGGCACAGCATCGCTGAGGCGGTCGGTGCGTCCGGCAGCAACCAGGGCCGCGGCGGCGTTAAGCAACACAACGTCGCGACGGCAGGAACGTTCACCGTCCAGGATGGCGCGAATGACGGCTGCGTTCTGCTGCGCGTCGCCTCCACTGATTTCACTCAACGAAGCGCGTTGTAACCCAAAGTCTTCCGGACCCACTTCAAACACGCGCACACTCCCATTGCGCACCTCAGCGACTTTACTCGGGCCGGAGATGGTAATCTCGTCGAGCCCGTCTCGTCCGTGGACCACCAGGGCGCGCCGCAAACCGAGCTCGCTCAGAGCTTCGGCCAACTTCTCCACCAGATCGGCAGAATACACACCCACCACCTGTGCCGAAGTACGCGCCGGATTGGTGAGCGGCCCAAGCAGGTTAAACACGGTACGAAGTCGCAACTCGCGGCGAGCAGGCTGCACGTATTTCATGGCGGAGTGCAGCGCGGGTGCAAACAGGAAGACGATGCCGGTCTCGCGCAGGCAAGCGACCAGGCGGGCCGGCGGCAAACCGATAGTGACTCCCAGCGCTTCCATCACGTCGGCGGAGCCGCACTTGGAGCTAACACTGCGATTGCCATGTTTAGCAACCCTGACCCCGGCGCCGGCAACGACCAGCGCGACAGCTGTCGATATGTTAAAGGTGCCGCTGGTGTCACCGCCGGTTCCGCAGGTGTCCACCAGAGCGTCACGTTCAGTGCCGCTGACGTCGAGTGCGTCTGAAGCATCGCTCGAAAGGGGAGGAACGCAGTCGCGGATGGCCTGCGCGAAACCGACGATTTCCTCAACCGTCTCGCCCTTCATGCGCAGCGCCACCAGCAACGCCGCAATCTGCGCATCGGTCGCTTCGCCGCGCAGGACCTCCGACATGACCTCACGGGCCTCTTCGCGAGTCAACGACGAGCCGTGGTTAGCGATCCTATGGAGTGCATCGAGAAGCATGGATCCGTTGCCATTCTTTGTTGCCTTGCCGCTGTCCGCCAGCAGCGTGCAACTTGGAGACGTCGCATTCTGCAAGCAGTCTTGCCGGCCAGCTCCGGCGACGCAGTGACAGCCTAATGTTGGCTGGGCGGAGGAGAAGTCGTCTTTGTCGACCCTGTTCCTGTGCTCTTGTGCGTTGCTGCCGGGTGCCGCGGATCAATGATTTTGATTTGCGTGATCTTCGGCGGATTGTAGGGCCGGTCGTTGCGTTGATCGGTGGCCAAACGGGCGATCTTCTTTACCACGTCGAGATTCTCGCACTGTCCGAAGATCGTGTGCTTGCCATTCAGGTGAGGCGTAGGAACCTCGGTGATGAAGAATT
>CAZDYZ010000337.1:0-3385 GCA_964509525.1 uncultured Acidobacteriaceae bacterium | reverse complement strand
GAACCGGAAGCCATCCACATGCATTTCGGTCACCCAATAACGGAGGCTGTCCACAATCAGGCGCCGCATTACTGGGTGGTTCGCGTTGAGCGTGTTTCCTGTACCAGTGAAGTTCGCATAGAGTGATCGGTCTTCACACAGGAGGTAGTAAGTTGGATTGTCGAGGCCGCGGAAGCATTGTGTGGGGCCACTATGTCCACCTTCCGCCGTGTGATTAAAGACTACGTCCAAAATGACTTCGATGCCGGCTCGGTGCAGCGCCTTCACCATATCGCGAAATTCATCTACCGCGCCCAGCGGCTCCTGACGCGAGCTGTATGCTTGGTGCGGTGCAAAAAACGAAACCGGCGAGTAACCCCAGTAGTTCGCTCGGCCTCGGGGTGCGTCCTGAGGATCGAACTGAAATACGGGAAGCAGCTCGACCGCGGTAATGCCCAGTTGCTGAAGATAGGGGATCTTCTCGACTAGTCCGGCGTATGTACCACGTTTCGATTCCGCTAGGCCTGAGCTGGGATGTGCCGTAAAACCGCGCACATGCATCTCGTAAATGATGGTGCGCGACCAAGGCCGCTTCAGGGGCACGTCACCTTCCCAGTCATACGCCTGCATATCCGCAACCACGCTCTTCATGGCCGTTGCGAGGTTGTCGCCTTCCGCACTGGCTGCCTCACGGCTATAGCTTTTCGGGACGACGACGGCGCGACCATACGGGTCGAGTAATAGCTTGAACGGATCAAACCTGAGACCGCGATCTGGCGCGAACTGTCCGAACGCCCGGAATCCGTAGATCTGACCGGCTTCCACGCTTGGCACGTATACGTGCCAATAATGGTAGGTGCGGTTCGTTACGGGATCGATTGGGATAACACGCGAAGGACGAACGTCGTCCACCCGATCGAAGAGCAGCAGTTCAATGCTGCCCGCACTCCGGGAGAAGACCGAAAAATTGGCTCCGCCGGTTACCAGCGTAGCTCCTATTGGAAAGCTACGACCGGTCGACGAAGCCCGAACCGGCTTTTCCCTTACGCCTTCTCTGGCACTGGACATGGTTGCACCTTCCAGATATCGGCTGCGTACTCGGCGATGGTACGGTCGCTTGAGAACTTGCCCGAGCCCGCCACATTCGAGATGGCCTTGCGCGCCCACTCGTCGGGATTGGCATACAACGCGCGCAGCTGCTCGTCAGCCTCGAGGTACGACTTCAGGTCCGCCAGGTGCATGTACTGCTCTACTTGGGGAAACTTGTAGCTGCCCGTTGCGTCTGTTGTCGTCTCTAGCGTGCGTGAACCACTGAGCACTACGGTGGCGCCGGGCACGTAGGAGGGTCCGCTCGAGTCAACTATAAAGGCAGCCCCTTCAATTGCTCCTACAGTGGTACTGTTCTGAGCTCCTATATACCCAGCACCTACCAGCAAGAGGGCCAGGAGACCTGGAATTAGGGCAACCAGCCCTGCGAGGCAGGGTTCGCATCGCGTTCCGACATTTCAATTCACCACCTTGTAGCTTGACATTCATGCTTTCCCGCCAGCGCCCACAGACTCGCGCCAGAGGCCTTGGAGATTCATGTAAACCTTGGGTCTGAGATGAAAGGACAGCCCGGCTTGTAAGATCAGGTTCGGTCTCTGGTCAGGCTGTTCTATCGTGGTTCACGGGTGTGAAGCTGCATGCGAGTTGCCAGAGTCCAAAAGATATAAGTCTTTGTATTCCAATGTTCAGTATCTGCTTGCTTCGGAGTTCTTCCGGCAATTGGGCAGTGACACCGGCAGAGCGATGCCCAATGCGATTACAGACATTGATTAGTGATGAGGATTTGATTGAACCAATTTCCAGCTTTGGGAGTAGTTCAGGAACGCGAGTTCGAAGAACTCTCACGATAGAGAATCAAGTGGAGGTCCGTGAGCGAAAATGAATTTGGCACCCACAAAGATCACTCCGCTCGGGTGGCACTCATGTCGTGACAGTTGGTCAAAAGGCGATTCGCCTAGTCTAAGAGCTCTTGAATGTAACCCTAGGATTTGACGATTGACCTTCGGTACATTTTGGGCGCGGCGACCCGCGATGGAGGAGGGTCTGGGCGAGCTCTCGGATACCGGGGTCTCTGTCGTCGAGGGCCGCAACCAGTTCACTGTAAGCTCCTAGATTTTGGTGGTTTCGCCATTCCAGCTGGCAGAGGAGCAGGTAGAGTGGATCACGATCAGACATTCTTTCAAGTTCGGCCTGCGGGGCCCCTTCAATGTGCGGCTTGGTCCTGTTCTCCGCACTGTTGCGTGCTGGAATCGCGGCCGCTTGTGCGGCTACGAAATGATGCAGCACCCAGTTATCTCCGATAAGGAAGCAGTCAGATTGTGCTCATTCTGCGAAAGCCAGAACGACGGTAAGCAGATCCGCTATGGCAAGCAAGAAGGCAGCCCCAACCAGCGCGCACGCTCCCACCAGCGTCGATTGGTCATCGCTTGCTTGGCAGTAAAGGCTGACCGGGTACAGAATCACCAGTACATTGATCAGAGCCAAGATCACCCACCACCTCGGATCACGTTTCTTGTTCCGCATATCGCCACCTCCATCGAAAGCCGTTACAGTCTTCCTTCAGAAGACTTCTTGCCCATTGAATCAGCACGTCTGTTGCCAAGTTCTGTTCCACCTTGATGCTTCCTGGGTTGGGCGCCGCAACCACGGTTCGCTGGGCAGCCGACGTCACAGAGAGTACTTGCCTGAAGACTGCAATCGCGGGATGTAAGCCGCGTGGATCATTATTGAATCCATGGCTTATCCCCTTAAGTACCTCGCTGCTCGGCGATGAGGCTGTATCTGCCAACGCAATGCCTATATCGGGTTGCTTGCGTTTCTTCCGGTGGCGGCGAGCCCCCGCACTGATGATTGCTGCGCCCGGATATGGTCAGTGCCGCAATGCGGGCGGAGGTCAGGATCGAACGACAGTCCGTCGTCGGTGTAACTCTCGCCAGGTCAGCCGCTCGAATACCGCTCGAATACCCGCTTTGGCGTCAGGCTTGCTTATGAAACTGTGCTGCGTCGACCAACGCGGCCTTTCAATGTAGCCCGATAGCAGATCGGGGCGTGCGAAAGCTTAACCATCAACGATTCGGAGGGAAAGTGAAACAACCTACTTCTACTCCTGATGCAGAAACGAAAACAAACGAACAAGACACAGCCGACCAGATCCGAGCACGTGCCTACGAGCTTTATGAGCTCCGCGGTCGGGCCGAAGGGCACGAGCTGGATGATTGGCTGTTGGCAGAATCGCAGCTGATCCCCAAATCACAGGCCAAGGACTCGTAATAGCGGAGCACGAGTCTGAGCCCGAGTGTATGAGCCAAATGGTGCAATTCGCTGGGCACCCCAGCTCAAACAGGCAGCGACTCCGAAC
>CAZDYZ010000336.1:0-3764 GCA_964509525.1 uncultured Acidobacteriaceae bacterium | reverse complement strand
AGGATGTCTCCGCCGAGGCCTATGAGAAAGAAAAAGACATCTATCGAGCGCAGGCTGCCCAGACGGGCAAGCCCGCGCCCGTAATCGAGAAGATCGTCGAAGGCAAGATGGTCAAGTTCTATGAGGAGGTCTGCCTTTACGAACAACCGTTTATCAAGGATCAAACGATGACGGTGTCACAGTTGATCGCATCGGTCATTGGGAAACTCGGCGAGAACATCTCAGTCAAACGCTTCGCCCGCTTCAAGGTGGGGGATGTCGGCGAGACCATTGCTATCAGCCGGGCCGGAGCAGAACAAGCAGCGTGACCGGTCAAACGAGCTGAAGCTTCGGCGGAACTTTCGTGTCTTTTCGAGTCGCGATTGGTTGCGGATCACTCCTGCTAAACTGAGGCCAAACTTCGGCTGAGTACCTGCTAGAAATGAGCACTCCGATTTATAAACGTATACTCCTCAAGATATCAGGAGAGGCATTAGCCGCCGGCCAGGGTTTTGGAGTTGACAACCAGCGAGTTCACGAGATCGGGGGTGAACTGGCAGAAGTACATCGCCTGGGAGTCGAGATTGCGATCGTGGTCGGTGGAGGTAACTTCTTCCGCGGCGTAGCCGAGCAAGCCAAGGCCATGGACCGCGTCTCCGCTGATCATATGGGCATGCTCGCCACGGTCATCAATGCTCTGGCGCTACAGGATGCGCTGGAAAAACAGGGCGTCTGGACGCGCGTGATGAGCGCCCTTGAGATGAATCAGGTGGCTGAGCCGTTCATCCGTCGGCGAGCAATTCGGCATCTTGAGAAAGGCCGAGTCGTGGTTTTTGCCGGCGGTACAGGTAACCCCTATTTCTCAACTGACACGGCGGCCTCTCTACGCGCCATGGAAATCAAGGCTGACGCGATCCTAAAGGCAACCAAGGTCGACGGTATCTATAGCGACGATCCCGTAGTAGTGAAAGATGCCACTATGTTCGAGACCATCAGCTACATGGACATATTGCGCCTGGGTCTGCGGGTAATGGATGCCACGGCCATCGCACTTTGTCGAGAGAATAACCTTCCCATCGTGATCTTCAACCTCAATCAGCATGGCAACATACGACGTGTGGTTCTGGGAGAGCGGGTCGGCTCGCTGGTCAGCGAGGGGTGAGGTCGCGCCGTCACCGGCGCGGGCTCAGAGGTTATAATCGTGCGTCTCCGAATCTATCCCTAGGCGGACCATATGGCTCAAACTTCGATGGCAGGGATCCCCGCGTTGAAAGATAGCTTTGCTCAACTCAAGACGCGGATGGACAAGGCGGTAGAAGACTTCCGGAAGGAGATGGCCGCCACTCGCACGGGGCGTGCCTCGGTGCATATGCTGGACGGAGTGACCGTCGATGCCTACGGCTCGCAGATGCCCTTGAACCAGCTTGCCAATGTGAGCGCACCTGAGCCGCAGCTCATCACCGTGCAGCCTTGGGATGTGAGCTTGATCGGCTCCGTCGAGAAGGCCATCCGCAGCGCCGACCTTGGTCTGAACCCGATTAATGACGGCAAACTGGTCCGCGTGCCGGTGCCTGCGCTCACCGAAGAGAGGCGCAAGGACATGGTAAAGCATCTGCACAAGGTGCTGGAAGAGCACCGCACCGCCGTCCGCAATATCCGCCGGGACGGCAATGACATGATCAAGAAGAGTCTCAAGGACAAGAAGATCACTGAAGATGAGGAACGTGGAGCCCTGGAACAGATTCAGAAGCTCACCGACGACGAGATTAAGAAGATGGAAGATCTGGCCAAGGGGAAGGAAAAGGAAGTGCTCTCGCTTTAACCAATGAGATCCATCTTCGGGAGCGCGGTCGTGAAAAGAAAGATTGGAATGTGGGCGCTGTTTCTGCTGTGCCTTCTTCTTCTCAGTTTTGCCGCTACCACTCCCTATTCCAGGACCGCCGATCTTGCACTCATATCGCTGCGGCTGGCCCTTATCGCAGTGCTGTCCATTCTCGTGGTACGAGAGAGATGGCGCCACCCGGACGGGCAACGGAAAGATACGCCCCCTAGTTCAGATCGGTGCGATACGCTTCTGCAACGCTGCCGTCGTTGGTATTTCGACGAGGGAAACGAACCGAACTAGCGAGCATTACACTGCGAAATCACATACTGTTGACATCAAAACCACCGCACCGCGTTTTGCTGGCTGGCCCAGCGTCTTGGTTCATGGGTGGCGCCTCCCGCTACGCCAATACGCGGGGCTTGCCTACGAAGTAGCCGGTGACGCAACATCTAAGGGTGATGCTGCTCGATCTCGGCGATCTGCGCGTCCGGTCCTGGCGCAAGAATGATCTGGACGCACTCGTGCGCTACGCCAACAACGCAAATATTGCCGCCAACCTGCGTGATCAGTTTCCCCATCCCTATACGCGTTTTGCAGCAGCCGCATACCTGGCTGAGGTGCGCTTGGCGGAAGTGGAGACTTCCTTCGCGGTGGAGTACGCGGGCGAGGCGATTGGCGGAATCGGCTTCAGGTTGGGCACTGACATTTCCCGGCTCAGCGCCGAAATCGGGTACTGGCTCGGCGAGCCCTATTGGGGCCGTGGACTGACGACCCGCGCTGTGTGTGCTACCTCCGAGTGGGCCTTCGAGAACTACAAACTAACCCGGGTCTTTGCTATGGCCTTTTCGCACAATGTGGGGTCGATGCGCGTGCTGGAGAAAGCGGGCTTCACGCGCGAGGGAGTACTGCGCCGCAGTGCCATCAAGAACGGCGTTCTACTCGACCAAGTGCTCTACGCCAAGGTGCGCTAGCGCGGCCAGAGATAGTCGCAACTTGTGGCGGGCTGGGGCCTTCGCGCAAGTGCCATGCGTTCCCATCGTCCTCGATTCTCGCCCGTCTTTGAGCATCGGCGCAGGTCGCTCAATCGTTTACCAACTCTTCCATGTCTTTTTCTCCAATGACGGCGACCCCAAGCTCGCGTGCCTTGTCCAACTTCGACCCTGCTTCGGTTCCCGCAATAACATAATCGGTGTTCTTGCTTACCGAGCCTGACACTCTTCCGCCTGCATCTTCGATCAGTTTCTTGGCTTCATCACGTGTATGCCGTTCTAGGGTTCCTGTCAGGACAAAGGTCTTTCCAGCGAGGGTCGTCGCGCGCTGCTTCTTGTGGCCCTTGAAGGTAAGCCCCGCGTCACGCAACCGCTCGACTAGCGCTACATTCTTGGGTTCAGAGAAGAACTCGCGGATACTGGCCGACAAGCGTGGTCCGATCTCAGTGACCCGCTGCAGTTCTTCGTCGCTAGCATTCATGAGCGCATCCATCGAGCCGAAGGCCTCGGCGAGAAACTGCGCCGTGCGCTCGCCAACAAAGCGAATGCCCAGGCCGTAGATCACACGCTCTAGAGGCAACTTCTTCGAGTTTTCAATTTCATCGAGAATGTTCTGTGCTGACTTTTTGCCCATACGTTCGAGCGCGTACAGGCTGGTCGCTCGCAGGTTATAGATGTCGGCAACATCCTTCACTAGACCGGTTTCGACGAGCTGGTTGACCAGAGCGTCTCCCATCCCGTCGATGTTCATCACTCCGCGTGAGGCGAAGTGACGAATGCTCTCCCGCAGCTTGGCCGGACAGTTCGCATTCACGCAGCGATGATCTGCTTCGCCCTCGGCGCGGACTACGTGCCCGCCGCACACCGGACAACGCAAGGGCATGCTGAACTTGCGATGTCCGCGCGGTTTGTCGTCCAGTACCTTCACGACCTTGGGGATGACATCGCCGCCCCTTTCCACCGATACCCAA